>CAKSIR010000046.1 GCA_934462775.1 uncultured Ruminiclostridium sp. | reverse complement strand
GACAAGCTCGTAACCGCGATTGCAGCAGACACCACTGCCGAAATCATTCTTTTAAATCTCATTTGCTTTCCTCCATAAAATCTTATTGAAAACGTTTTCACTGTGCAAATGCTTAAATGCCAACATTTTCATGAACACTTTAAATATATCATTTTATGTAATCCTTGTCAATAAATTTCCATATTTGCAGTTACATTTCTGTATATTTACACAACCTTTAGCTTTAAATTTTTGGCAAAATTACAATCGTATTTTGTAAAGATGTTTCACAGACTCACATTATTCAAATAAATGTTGAAAAAACGTACGAACCGTGCTATAATAAGACGTTACTTATTATAAAGAGGTATTTATGGATTTTTTCTCAATAGAAAATGTTAAAATAGAAAAAACAGCCGCCCTTGCGCCGATGGCAAGCGTTGCGGACAGGGCTTTTCGCCTTATATGCAAGGAATACGGCGCAGCCTATGTCGTAGGTGAAATGGCGTCCGCAAAGGGGTTGTTTTACAGCGACAAAAAAACAGCGGAGCTGCTGACGGTTACGCCTGCCGAGCGCCCGATGGCGGTTCAGCTGTTCGGCGGCGAAGCGGAGTATATCGCAAAGGCAATAAAAATCGCCGAACAGTATAAGCCCGACGTTATCGACATCAACTCAGGCTGCCCTGTTCCAAAGGTCGTCGGAAACGGCGCAGGCTCGGCGCTGATGAAATCCCCCAAAAGCTTTGCGGAAGTGGTTACAGCCGCCGTAAAAGCAACAGATATTCCCGTTACGGTAAAAATCCGCAAGGGGTGGGACGAAAGCAGCGTCAACGCCCTTGAAATCGCCCGCATTGCCGAGGAATGCGGCGCAAAGGCGGTAACTATCCACGGCAGAACCAGAAACCAGATGTACAGCGGCAAAGCCGACTGGGACATTATCGCCGAAATAAAACAGCGGCTTTCAATCCCCGTTATCGGCAACGGCGATGTTGATTCTCCCGAAAAATGCCTTGAAATGTACAGCTACACTGGCTGCGACCTTGTGATGATAGGCAGAGGCGCTTACGGAAAGCCCTGGCTGTTCGGACACATAAAGCATTACCTTGAAACAGGCGAGCTGCTTCCCGAACCTACCCTTTCACAGCGCCTTGAAATCATGACAAAGCACATTGAACTGCTATGCAGCGACAAGGGCGAATATATCGGCATGAAGGAATCCCGCAAGCACGCCGGCTGGTATCTCAAGGGAATAAAGAAAGCGGCGATTTACAGAAACTGCTGCGGTACGCTTTCTGCTCTTGACGATTTTTATAAAATGGTAGAACAAATAAAAAAAGAAAACGACACAGAATGAAAGAAGGAACACAAAATGGAGGATTTAAGCTACAAAATCTCCTCGCTGACAGCATTTAGAATTGCAGACGACAGGCTGCTGAAAGCCTTTGCGGAAATGACAGACGGCGACAAATGCAGCGCTTACAAAGCGTACTCGGAAATCTGCTCGATTCTGCTTACCGAAAACAAATCTCTCTGCGGTTATCTGCACGACCTTATGGTCTACACGGAATCGCCGCTTATCGAGGCGTTTATCAAAAACGGCAGTATCAATCAGCGCAACGCAATCAGCTTTGATTTGGGCATACTGAAAGAGATTGCCGCAATAACGCCGGACGCCGCCAAAACCTATCTTTATGAGAAATTCGGCGACGCGTTTGCGCTTTGTATGCCGATGTACGACTGCGGCAGCTTTGATTACGATGAGGAATATTTCATCAACCACATCAGAAAATGCGGCAGCGGAATTTACGCCAAATATAAGGCGTTTACCTTTGCCGACGGCAAGCTGAAGCCTGTTCCGAAGCATGACAGCATCCGCCTTTCCGACCTTAAAAAGTACGAAACGCAGCGCAGGCAGATTATCGAAAACACGCTGTGCCTGATAAACGGCAAGCCTGCGAACAACGTCCTGCTTTACGGCGACAGAGGTACGGGCAAATCCAGCACCATTAAGGCGCTGCTCAACGAATACGACGAGCTGAGAATCGTTCAGCTTGACAAACAGGACATTCCGTCAATACCGCACCTTTTCGAGGTGCTCCAGAATGTGCCGCTGAAATTCATTCTGTTTATTGACGACCTGTCATTCAACGAGGACGAAGAGGGCTTCAACGTGCTTAAACAATGCCTTGACGGCTCGCTTACAGTACGTCCCGCAAACATTCTTATCTATGCGACCACCAACCGCCGCCACATCATCAAGGAAACCAACTCGGGCAGAAACGGCGACGCGGTACATACAGCCGACGCAATCGACGACAATATGTCGCTTACCGACAGATTCGGTCTGTTCATCACCTTTACTTCTCCCGGCAAGGAGCTTTATCTGGAGATCATCAGACAGCTTGTAGCCGACAGAGGAATCGTAGTTGACGCCGAGGTGCTTGAAACAGGCGCAGAGCGTTTCGCGCTGAAGCGCTGCGGACGTTCGCCTCGCATTGCAAAGCAGTACGTTGACATGATCGAATCGAGAATTGCACTGGGACTTGAAATCTAAGAGGACTTATGAAAAAAATTATCGCACTGGCACTTATTGCCTGCCTGTTTCTTTCAGGCTGTGAATTTTCCGACAGCAATACCGAGGTTACCTCCACGACCGAAACCACTGTTGCCGAGCCGCAGCCTTATCCCGTTACAATTAACGGCATAACCTTTGAAAAAGCGCCTGAAACCGTTATCTGCCTTTCTCCCGCCCTTACCGAAATTGTTTACGAAATGGGTTACGGAGAAAAGCTGGTGGGACGTTCAAGCTACTGTGATTACCCCGAGGAAGTGAAAAATCTTGCAGATATGGGCAGCAGCGCGAACCCCGACATCGAAAAAATATGCGCAGTAAAACCCGAGCTTGTACTGACCTCAACGCCTATTGCTGCAAAGGACGTTTTCACAATGGAGCAGCTTGGCATAAAGACGATGGTTATCGAATCCCCCGAAACTCTCGAGCAGTTCAGGGCAATCTACCGCGCCGTCGGACTTATGGAAAACGGTCTTTTCACAGGTACTGAAGCGGGCGACAGTGCGTATTCGCCTATCTCAAAGGCCTGCGACAACACAGGCGTTGTGAATATGGGCAGTTTTGTTTACATAACCGAGGGTAAAACTGCCGCAACAGGCGACACTCTTGAAAGCGCAGTGCTTTCCTGCTTCGGAACAAACCTTGCAAAAGACGGAAAAAGATACAGCTTTGATACGGCGGAGCTGCTGACAAATCAGCCGGACGTGCTGCTTGTAAGCGGGATTTACACCTACGACGACATCATGGCTGATGAAACTCTTTCCCGGCTTGACGCAGTGATAAACGGCAGAATAATCTACATCGACAACACATATTTTGAACGACCCTCCGCACGAATTACCGAGCTTATTGAAAAGCTCCTTGACGATTACAAAAAATTAAGCGCGGACGAGGGTCCGTCACAGGCTGTTATTGAATAAGAATTATATTGACTTTTACCTTAGTATTGAGTATAATATAATGGAATATTTGCGGACAAAACCGCACAAATCTAATAAAGGGTAGGACAAACAAATGAAATGGACAAGTCTTAACGACTTACGAGAAAGCTACTTAAAATTCTTTGAAAGCAAGGGTCATCTCCGCATGGATTCAGCGCCGCTTGTTCCGCAGGGCGACAACTCCGTTCTGCTTATCAACGCAGGCATGACTCCTCTTAAAAAATATTTCCAGGGAATTGAAACACCGCCGAGAAAGCGCGTTACAACCTGCCAGAAATGTATCAGAACTCCCGATATTGAAAACGTAGGCAAGACAGCCCGTCACGGCACATACTTTGAAATGCTGGGCAACTTCTCATTCGGCGACTACTTCAAGCATGAAGCAACCGCATGGGCATGGGAATACCTGACAAAGGTGCTTGAAATCCCCGAGGACAGACTGTGGGTAACAATTTACGAGCAGGACGATGAAGCCGGCGACATCTGGGCTAACGAAATCGGCGTTCCCCGCGACAGAATCATCAAGCTCGGCAAAAAGGACAACTTCTGGGAACACGGCAGCGGTCCGTGCGGTCCCTGCTCCGAAATTCACTTCGACAGAGGCGAGGAATACGGTCCTTTTGAAAGCTTTGAACAGGCAGGCGACTGCGACAGAATCATCGAAATCTGGAACCTGGTATTCACACAGTTCGACAATGACGGCAACGGCAACTACACACAGCTGAAGAATAAGAACATCGATACAGGCATGGGACTTGACCGTCTGGCTTGCGTAATGCAGGGCGTTGACAATATGTTCGAGGTTGATACCGCCCAGAACATTATCAAAACTATCTGCTCCATCTCAGGCAAGCAGTACAAGGCTGACCCTAAGGACGACGTTTCTATCCGCGTTATCACGGACCATGTAAGAGCGTCAACATTCCTTATCGGCGACGGCGTTCGTCCGTCAAACGAGGGCAGAGGCTACGTTCTCCGCCGACTTATCAGACGCGCTGCAAGACACGGCAGACTTCTCGGCGTTACAAAAACATGGCTTGCCGATGTAGCCGATACGGTTATCAACGAAAACATGAGCGCTTACCCTGAGCTTGACGAAAAGCGCGCTTATATTAAAAAGGTACTCCTTACAGAGGAAGAAAGCTTCGGCAAAACAGTCGAAAAGGGTATGCAGATTCTGTCCGACCTTACATCTAAGATGAACAAGGGCGATATTCTCCCCGGCGAGGATGTATTCAAGCTCCACGACACATACGGCTTCCCTCTCGATCTGACAAAGGAGATCCTTGCTGAAAAGGAAATGGGACTTGACGAAGAAAAGTTCAAGGAGCTCATGAAAATTCAGAAGGAAACAGCCCGTGCAAACCAGGCGTTCAAGGGCGGCTGGGACGAAGCAAGCATGGACGCGGTTTCCGCCTTCAAGACAAATTTTGTAGGCTACACAAGCCTTACCTCCGATACAAAAATCCTTGCCATGCTCAAGGACGGTCAGGTCGTTTCAAGCGCTGACGAGGGCGACTCCGTTATCGTTGTTATCGAAAACACGCCGTTCTATGCCGAAATGGGCGGTCAGGTAGGCGACAAGGGTACAATTACCAACGGCGACAGCGTTCTCCGCGTACTTGACACAAAGAAGCTCAACGGCGGTCAGTTCGTATGCGAATGTGAAGTTGACAGCGGTTCGTTCTACACAGGCGACGAGGTCAAGGCAGAGGTTGACGCTGAATTAAGACGCGCAACCGAGCGCAACCACACCTGCTGCCACCTGCTCCACGCTGCGCTCCGCAAGGTTCTCGGCGACCACGTTCATCAGGCAGGCTCATACGTTTCACCTAACGTTTGCCGCCTTGACTTCTCCCACTTCAACGCAATGACTGCCGAGGAAATCGCAGAGGTTGAAGCAATCGTAAACAGAAACATTCTCGCAGGCGTACCCGTTATCACGGAGGAGCTGCCTATCGAAGAAGCTCAGAAGAAGGGCGCAATGGCTCTCTTTGGCGAAAAGTACGGCAAGATTGTCCGCGTTGTAAGCGCAGGCGATTTCTCAACCGAATTCTGCGGCGGTACTCACCTTGACAACACCGCAAAGGCAGGTCTGTTCAAGATTGTTTCCGAGTCCTCCGTTGCAAGCGGCGTAAGACGTATTGAAGCCGTTACAGGCTTTGGCGTAATTGAAGCCCTCAACAATGCAAAGAACACAATCGCCGAAGCTGCGTCAATTCTAAAGATTGCCAACCCGAATGCGCTCGTACAGAGATGCGAAGCTATCACAGCAGAGCTTCACAGCGCAAATAAGGAAATTGACAAGCTCAACCGTCAGATTTCCAACGCAGCAATGGCAGGCGTAATGGACAATGTGGTTGAAGTAAAGGGAATCAAGCTGATTTCCGCAAAGCTGGACGGAACAGTTGGCGACAACCTCCGCAAGGCAGGCGACGACATCAAGTCCTCCAACAACTCGTTTATTGCGGTTTTGGCAGGAATTTCCGAGGGTAAGGGCAACTTCCTCTGCGTATGCTCCAAGGAAGCGATTGAAAAGGGCGCAAACGCAGGTCAAATCGTTAAGCAGATTGCCGCAATCGCAGGCGGAAAGGGCGGCGGAAAGCCTGACAGTGCTATGGCAGGCATTGCCGATGTATCAAAGGCTGACGAGGCGCTTGCCGCACTTAACGGCATTGCCGAAGCAATGTTAAAGTAACTTAGAAAGAGGTTGTCATTATGAACGACTGCATTTTCTGCAAAATTATCAGCGGAGAAATTCCGTCATCAAAGGTTTACGAGGACGAAAAGGTGCTTGCATTCAAAGACATAAGCCCAATGGCACCTGTCCATATTCTCATAATCCCAAAGGTACACGTTGAGGGCGTAGATAAGCTGACTGAGGAAACAGCCTCTGTTGTAAGCCATATTATGATGGTTGCAAAGCAGCTTGCCGAGGAATATCACCTTGACAACGGTTACCGTATTGTTTCAAACGTAGGCGAGGACGGCGGACAGACGGTCCGTCACCTTCATTTCCACTTACTCGGCGGTAAAAAGCTTAACACAGAGCTTTGCTGAGCATTTCAGCTGATTAAGGACGGTAAATAAAAATGAAGCACAAATTAGCCACAATAGGTTTTTCATACCTTGTCGGTCTTATTTGTGCCTCTTTTTTAAAAGCGGATTTTCTGTTAATTTCCGCCGCCTTACTGCTTGCTTTGTCGGTTATATTCCGGCTGACAAAGCATAAATCGGTGGGCGTCGGACTGTTTACCGCCGCAGCCGCATTCGGCGTATGGTTCGTCTATTACGCCGTATTCATTCAGCCCGTTCAGCCGCTTTACGGCAGCACCGTTCAGACAAGCGGAACAATTCTTGATAAAACCGAACAGGGCAACGACCTGTGCTCATATATAGCCGAGGCTGAAATTAACGGCGTTAAAGTCAAAATAACAATTTTCGGTGCGGACAGCTACGCTGAAATCGGTGACAAAGCCGCATTTTCAGTTAAGCTTTCTCCTCTTGCCGATAACGCAAGCTTCGCCGAAAGCGCCTATTACAGCTCAAAGGGAGTAACCGCAAAGGGTACGCTTAAAGAGCCGTTTAAGGTTATCGAGCATGGGGAAAATCCTCTCGGCTTTATCGGCGAATACCGCCAGTATATCAGCGGAAGAATAAAGCAAAGACTCGGCGGCGATGAGGGCAGTCTGATTTGCGCAATGTTTTTGGGCGATAAATCGGGACTTTCCTACGATTTGCAGAACGCAGTCAAACGAAGCGGCATAGCCCATTTCACAGCCGTTTCAGGTCTGCACCTTACCGTTGCCGCTCACATAATAATGAAGCTGTTCTCGAAAACAAGATTCAGAAAGCGCACGGGAATACAATTCATGGTATTAGGCATTGCAATCCTGTGGTTCATGGTGTTTTTCAACCTTTCAGCGTCGGTTATCCGTTCGGGAATAATGCTGATAATCTATTACGGAGCCGCTCCCCTGCACCGCAAAGGCGATACGCTTAATTCTCTGGGCTGCGCTGTTCTGGCGATTACGCTGTTTTCTCCCTATGCCTGCACGGACATCGGTTTTCTTATGTCGGTTCTGGGAACAATAGGCGTAGGCGTTGCTGCTCCGAAAGTGTGTATGCTGTTCAAGTCAGCGCGCTTCCATTTCGTAAAATCAACAGTTGTCGGCACTGTATGCGCAATGCTTTGCACGCTCCCCGTAACCGTTGTTTTCGGCGGAATATCAGTGGCTGCGCCAATCACAAACCTATTGCTTATCCCGCTTTTTATGGTTATAATGAACTGCCTTGTGCTGTTCACGTTTATAGGCGGATTCGGCTCGGTGCTGCTGTTTATTGCAGGTCTTTCCGCAAAGATAATGCTTGCAGCAATAAATTTCTTCAGCGCTCTCAGGTATGCGTATATACCGATCGACTATGACTTTGCCGCTCCTTTTTTCGTTGTATCGGGTATTTTTATTTTAGTCGTTTCACTGCTTCTGAAGTCTACCGAGAAAACTGCAAAGGCGGCTGTGATTTCTGTCTGCGCATTTGCGGCTATGATAATTTTTTCAAACCTTGAAAACCTGTTCAACACTGAAATAACAGTTTATTCCGACGGATCAAGCGGCGCGGTTATTGTCTATGACTGCAAATCGTCATGCGTTATCGCAACCGACAGCTCGCCCAAAACAATCATGGCTGTCAAGGAGTATATGCAGAACAGGTTCATGGACAAATTCAACGTAATTGCCGTCCGCAATGACACCAAAAACAACATCAGCCAATGGAACAGCATAAGCTGCGACCTGCTTGTTATGCCCGATGAAACAGGCTGTTTTGACATAAGCGGACAGACTGTGCTTAATATAAACGACTTTTCAGCAATTGAGGTAAACGGCATAAGGCTTTCGGTTTCCTCGCTGAAAAACGAAATACCAAACGCAGATATTTCGGTAATTTACGATTACAAGACAAAATATCCCGACACTGAAAACACATACAATATCTACATAAGCAAGCGCATGGATCAAGGTCTGAACGCTTATTACAACAGCGTCAGCTTTATTGTAAAGCCGGACGGCACAGTCAGAGAGGTGATAAAATGACTCTTACAGAGGATAAGCTTAATACGTCGATACGAGGCGGAAGCCTTGCGAGAGTTTATTTTCTCTATGGCAAGGAGGTATTTCTTACCAAAACCTACTCGGACAGAATTGTAAAAAAAGCTGTGGGTGCAGAGCCTCTTGACTTTAATCTGATACGCCTTAAAGGCGACACGCCGCCTGAGGTTATTGGCGATAATCTCGAAAGTGTACCTCTGTTTTCAGAGCTTAAGTGCGTTGTTATAAACGACCTTGACCCTGAAAAGCTGGACGCAGATTCAAGCAAAAAGCTTATAGAAATTATAAACGACATTCCCGAATTTTCCATACTGATAATTGAAATTACGGGACTTGACATCGAGCCTAAAAAAGCTAAAACAAAAAAGCTTATCGCAGCCGTTGACAAAGCGGGTATCGTCTGCGAATTTCTGCCGCTTACTCCCGCAAAGGTGGGCGAGCTGATCATAAAAAAGTGCGCAAAGGCAGGCTGCGTAATCAGCAGAGAAAACGCAAACTACCTTGCGGAGCTTACACTGATGAACCTTACCCTTGTCGGCGAGGAAACCAAAAAGCTGTGCGGCTATATCGGCAAGGGCGAAATTACAAGGGAAATCATCGATACTCTTGTAACAAAACAGCTTGACACCAGCATTTACGAGCTTGCCGCTGCCATTACTTCAAACAAGCGTAATCAAGCGTTTGAAATACTTGACGACCTTGTTAATCAGCGAGTTGAGCCTGTTGTTATTATGTCGGCGCTGTCCGGCACGTTCATTGACTATTACCATGCAAAAATAGGAAAAAACGCAGGCTTTGCCGCAGGACAGATTGCCGACTCGTTTATGTATCCAAAAAACCGCGTATGGGTCATGAACAAGGCGGTCACGGCTGCAGCAAAACTGTCTGTGCCTTATCTCCGCGCCTGCCTTGCAGCCCTTGCAGAGGCGGACGTGAAGCTTAAATCATCCCCCATAAGCAGCAGAACCGTTATGGAGGAAACAATTGTGAAACTGATGGTGGCAAAATGATAAAGCTGAAGCAAGCTGTAATCGTTGAGGGAAAATACGACAAAATCAAGCTTCAAAGCGTGGTTGACGCCGTAATAATCACCACCGACGGTTTCAGCATTTATAAGGACAAGAAAAAAATGGAGCTTATCCGCGCCTTTGCGCAGAAAGACGGCGTTGTCATTCTGACCGACAGCGACGGCGCAGGCTTTCAGATACGCAGTCATCTGAAAAGCTGCATAGGCGGCGGAAAGGTCTATAACATATATATTCCCGACATTTTCGGAAAAGAAAAGCGTAAGGAAAAGCCCTCAAAGGAGGGAAAACTGGGCGTCGAGGGAATCCCTGCGGAAATACTCAGGGAAGCTTTTGAAAAAGCAGGAATAACAGCCGATAATTCTGCTGACACTAAACCTGTTACAAGGGAAAATCTTTTCGACGACGGATTTATCGGAATGCAGAATTCATCGGAGCTGCGCAGAAGGCTGATAAAGGAGCTGAACCTCCCTGAAAGGCTTACTACCAACTCCCTGCTGGACGTACTTAACAGCCTCATAGGCTACGACAAATACAAACAAGCTGTAAACAAAATCAAGGAGGAAAGCTAATGGTCTTTTCAAGTCTGACTTTCTTATATCTGTTTCTTCCGATTGTAATGCTGATTTACTACGCATTGCCGAAGAAATTCAAGAACTTTTTCATACTGCTCAGCGGTATCCTGTTCTATTCATGGGGCGAGCCTTTTTATGTACTGATAATGCTGCTCTCCACTTTAATTGACTACTGCGCGGGATTGTTTATCCACAAATTTGAGGGCAAACGCAATCTTCAGCGTGTGTTCCTCATTATTTCGGTTGTGATGAATCTGTCGCTGTTAGGCGTTTTCAAGTACAGCGGATTTATCGTCACAAACATAAACGCGCTGCTCGGAACGGCAATTCCAAACCCGAACCTGCCTCTCCCTATCGGCATAAGCTTCTTCACATTCCAGTCCATGTCGTACACAATCGACCTTTATATGGGCAAGATTAAGGTGCAGAAAAATCCAATCAGCTTTGCCGCCTTCGTAACCCTGTTCCCGCAGATTGTTGCAGGTCCTATCGTTCGCTACGAAGACGTTGCGGCTGAGCTTGACGACCGAGTTATTAACCTTGACTGCGTTTATGATGGCATTGTTACTTTCGTTACGGGTCTTGGCAAGAAAGTGCTGATCGCTAACAATATCGGTCTGCTATGGTCGGCGGTCAAGGCAATGGATACAGGTTCAATGTCGGTGCTGACCGCATGGCTTGGCATTTTGGCGTTCACGTTCCAGATTTATTTCGACTTCTCCGGCTATTCCGACATGGCGATCGGTCTTGGCAAAATGATGGGATTTAACTTCCCGCAGAACTTCAACTACCCCTATATGTCAAAAAGTATCAGCGAATTCTGGCGCAGATGGCACATCACGCTGGGCAGCTGGTTCAAAAGCTACGTCTACTTCCCTCTCGGAGGAAACCGCAAGGGCAAAGGCAGAACGATTTTCAACTTAGCTGTTGTGTGGCTGCTGACAGGTATATGGCATGGCGCAAGCTGGAACTTCATTCTGTGGGGCGTTCTTTACGGCGTAATGATTATACTTGAAAAGCTGTTCCTCCGACAGATTCTTGAGAAGATTCCATCGTTCTTCTCGTGGCTTTATACAATGCTGCTGGTCGTACTGGGCTGGGTTCTGTTTGACACGGCTGATCTTGCAGCAGCGGGAAGCTATATTGCAACCATGTTCGGTGGCTCCGGAGTTTTCGTTGATAATCAGGCGACCTACCTGCTGCTTAATTACGGCATTGTGTTTGCGGTCTGCATTTTTGCAAGCACCAACCTGTGGGCAAGACTGGTTGAATTCATCAAAACAAAGACGCCGCAAATCGTCAACTACGGCACTCCAATCTGCAAAACGGCAGTGCTGATTTTATCAACCGCATACCTTGTCGACGCAAGCTACAACCCGTTCCTATACTTCAATTTCTGAGAAAGGTCTGATTACAGATGAAACTTTATAAAAAGCTTACAATAATTCTGTTTGCACTGGTTGTAATCGGGCTTCCTGTGCTTACTGTGATTTTCACCCCTAAAGCAACAAATGTTTTTTCCGAAAACGAAAACCGCTATCTTGCAAAATTCCCGACAATTTCATGGGACGGAATCCAGGACAAATCCTTTATGAACGGCTTTGACAACTGGGTTTCCGACCACTTTATAGGACGCGAGGAATGGATAACGGTCAAGAACACAACCGAGCGTGCCATAGGCAAAACCGAAATCAACGGCGTATTCACTGTAAACGACCGAATGATGCAGGTGTGGAAGGATTACAACAAGGATTTGGTTGACAAAAACCTTTCGGCAATGGAACGCTTTGCGGAGATGTACCCCGATAAGGACGTCAGCTTTATGCTTGTTCCGAACGCGCAGGAGATTTATTCCGACGAGCTGCCGCCAAACGCGACGATCGGCGACATGAAGAAGTTCATTTCATACTGCTATGAAAGTCTGCCCGGCATTTCAGGCATTGACGTGTATGACGCGCTTTACCGGAACCGCTCAAGCTACATCTTCTACCGCACCGACCACCACTGGACCAGCTTCGGAGCTTACCTCGGATATGCTGCCGCCGCCTCTAAGCTTGGCTATACCGCTTACGATCTGAGCAGCTTCAACATTGAGCACGCGAGCAGCTCGTTCAGAGGTACGCTTTACTCAAAAACTCTCGACAGCAGTGTAACCCCCGATATAATCGACTTCTACACCCTCAGCAGCAACGAACCCGAAATAAAGCTCACTGTATCCACAGGAACCGATGATAAGGTTTACGACAGTCTTTACTTCCGCGAGTTTCTTGACGTAAAGGATAAATACTCCTCGTTCTTAGGTCAAAATGCACCTATTCAGCGCATTGAAACCAACGTGGAAAACGGCAAATCGCTGCTTGTATTCAAGGACAGCTACGCGCACTCGATGCTGCCGTTCCTTACCAAGCATTACAGCAGCATTACCGTGCTTGATATGCGCTATATCAACGTGGATTACCGCAGATTTGTAAACGTTGAGGACTACGACCAGGTGCTTTTCCTTTACAACGTAATTACATTCAGCGAGGACACCAATATCCGCAAGCTGAACCTTGCCAAGTAACAATAAAAGTGGTATAATTGCCTTATGCGATTATGCCGCTTTTCTTTATGAATAAAAAAGGGGCTTGTTTCATAATTATTAGCAAGAATTATGAAAGGCAGGTCTGATTATGAAGTTCAATAAACGTATTCCTGTTACGCTGGGATTTTTAGCTTGTTTTATTCTGGTAGCGGCAGTAGCCAACATTTCACGGAATGCAATTATGGCGGGAAAAGCAGGCAGCGACGGACGAAAGGTTATTGTGATTGACGCGGGGCACGGCGGTCTTGACAGCGGCTGCGTAGGCGTCAACGGTGTGCTTGAAAAGGACATAAACCTGTCGATTGCCCAAAACCTTGAGCAGCTGCTGACACTTTCGGGATTTGACGTTGTGCTGACAAGGGACGAGGATATTTCAATCTACGATAACGGCGTTGAGGGAATACGCAACCAGAAAATTTCCGACATGGAAAACAGGCTTGAGATAGTGAAATCATACCCAGACAGTATGTTCTTCTCAATTCATCAAAACCAGTACACGCAGCCCGAATATTTCGGAGCGCAAATGTTCTACACCACCAACAATGCGGGAAATTTCAAGCTGGCGCAGATAATGCAGAGAAATTTTGCAGCGCTTCAGGAGGGCAACGACCGCGAAATCAAGCTGATGGACAGCGGACTGTACCTTTTCAAGGAAACAACGCAGCCTGCCCTGCTGATCGAGTGCGGCTTTCTTTCAAACGAAAAGGACGCAGCTAACCTTTCAGACAGCGAATATCAGAAAAAAGTTGCGTTTACAATTTACAAAGGAATCATGGAATTTTTATCTACGGTAAAACCACAGGAAAGTACAACAACGGAGGAAGTAACAGCCAATGGCGAAATCCAAAACGGTATTTATCTGCAGTAACTGCGGACAGGATTATATAAAATGGATGGGCAGATGCACCGCCTGCGGCGAGTGGAACACCCTTGAAGAAACTGTCGTTCAGCCTGTAAAGGGCGGCGGAAACACGATGAAAAGCCAAATGAAATACCGCAGCATTTCCGAAATCAGCTACGATGACGACACACGGTACGATACAGGCTGCGGAGAGCTTAACCGCGTGCTTGGAGGCGGACTTGTAAAAGGCTCTCTGGTGCTGCTCAGCGGCGATCCAGGCATAGGAAAGTCCACCCTGCTTTTGCAGATATGCAACTACCTTGGCAAGGAATTTAACGTGCTTTACGTTTCAGGCGAGGAAAGTGAAAGGCAGATAAAGCTCCGCGCCGACCGACTGCGCGTTACAACACAGAACCTGTATCTCGTTGCCGAAACCGACTGCGAAGCGATTGTTCAGGGCGTGAAGCAACACAAGCCCGATATTGTCATTATCGACTCAATACAGACAATGCAGCTTTCCGAGCTTAACTCCTCGGCAGGCAGCCTTGTTCAGGTACGGGAATGTACCACAATGTTCATGCGAATGGCGAAAGCAGAGGAGATTCCCGTTTTCATCGTTGGCCATGTGAACAAAGACGGCGGCATTGCCGGTCCTAAGGTTCTGGAGCACATTGTTGATACCGTGCTGTATTTTGAGGGCGACAAGCAGCTTTCCTACCGAATTCTGAGAGCAGCCAAAAACCGTTTCGGCTCAACCAACGAAATAGGCGTTTTTGAAATGCTTGACAGAGGTCTTGCGGAAGTGCCGAATCCCTCTGCAATGCTGCTTTCGGGCAGGCCGGTGGGAATAAGCGGAATATCAATTCTATGCACTATGGAGGGTACGCGCCCAATTCTTGCAGAGGTACAGGCATTAGTCAGCAAAACCAGCTTCGGCACTCCAAGGCGAGTTGCCAACGGATTTGATTACAACCGACTCTGCCTGATTTTGGCGGTGCTCGAAAAACGAACAGGCTACCTTTTCGGCGCGTTTGACATTTACATAAACATAATCGGCGGTCTTCGCATTGACGAGCCTGCTGCCGACCTCGCAATTGCAGCAGCGCTTTATTCTGGACTGTGCGACAGGGTAATTCCCGACGACCTGCTAATGTTCGGCGAAATCGGTCTGGGCGGCGAAATAAGAGCAGTTTCGCATATACACGAGCGCATACGAGAGGGCGCGCGAATGGGCTTTGCTAACTGCATTGTTCCCCGCGGAGTGCTGAAATCCCTTGACAAGGAAGAGGACTACGGTATTAACATTATCGGCGTTGCCAACCTGACTCAGGCGTTCAAGGCAATTGAAATGCTGATTGCGAGAGCTAAGGGAAAAGCTGATAAAGCTATTGCAAATAAAGAAAACAGTCAGGAGTGAACCTGACTGTTCAGTATGTCGAAAAAGTTAATTTAAAAGTTTTCGTCCACCTTTTTCAAAAGGTGGTGGGTACTTAGGGCAAAGCCCTAAGCC
>CAKSIR010000045.1 GCA_934462775.1 uncultured Ruminiclostridium sp. | reverse complement strand
ATAGTACATAGCTTTATATTGGGGTATTCCGACTTCTGCGGAAGTCGGCTTAGGGCTTTGCCCTAAGTACCCACCACTTTTTGAAAAAAGTGGACAAAAACTTTTAAATTTGTATTTTTCGACGCACTGAAATCTGCCCTATTTAAGCACAATAGGGCAGATTTTTATTTTATCAGGTTGTCGATTCCACAAAAAAGTTCGATTTCGTCTGCGTTCTCCTTAACAATGCCCAGAATCTCCGCACCGGTCAGCTGTTCTATCATGAGCTTGTTGTCCCTTTGCATTTCATCATCGGGATTGTAATTATTGAGGATAAATCCACGCACTCCTATGCCATGGTTTACAGCATATTCGTATGTCAGAACCGCACTGTTTATAGAACCCAGCTTTGTCTCTGAAACAATGATAACGTCAAGCTTCAGCGCCTTGATTACGTCAATCAGCATGATTTTTTCGCTGTCATAGCGAATGGGACAGACAATGCCGCCGCTGCCTTCGACAATCACTTGTTCATATTTATCACATATGTGAACAAAATCCTGCTTAACCTTATCCAATGAAACAGGGTTGCCCTCGTTTCTTGCTGCAAGATGAGGAGAAACCGCCTCGTCATAGATATATGAAACATAATCGTTCGGATCGCCGTCAATCCCTGCCGTTTTGCAAACCCTGTAAGCGTCCACTGCTGTTCTTTTGCCGTCAATGACTTCCGCTCCGCTAAGTGCAGCCTTGTAGTATCCCGCGTTGACAGCTTCGCGCATTTTCTTCAGCAAAAGTGCAGCTGCGTAGGTTTTTCCCACGTCAGTGCCTGTTCCCGTAATGAAAATTCCTTTGCTCATGACCGCTTTACCTCAAATCCAAGTTCCTTGACAATACGCATATCGTCAGCGATTGTAATTCCCGACGTTGTCAGCATATCGCCTGTTATTGCCGCGTTTGCGCCCGAACGGAAAATTGCCTCACCCTTGTCTGAAAAAAGTCCACGTCCTCCTGCAAGACGAATTTTTGCATAAGGAAGAATAAAGCGATACACAGCGACAATTCGGCAGACTTCCGCCTCGTCGAGGGGCTTTGAATCGCCTAACGGAGTTCCTTTTATTGGATTCAGCACGTTAACAGGTATTGACTTGACTCCAAGCTCACGCAAATCAATCGCCATGTCGATTCTATCCTCCATAGTTTCGCCAAGACCCATTATTCCGCCGCTGCATACCTCAAGTCCCGCTTTCTGTGCCGCCTTGATCGCAGCGATTTTGTCGTCATAGGTGTGGGTAGTGCAAATGTTCGGGAAGTTTCTGCGGGATGTTTCAAGATTGTTGTGATAACGCACTACGCCTGCGTTTTTCAGCTTTAAAAAGTCCTCGTAATCAAGCAGTCCGTGCGACGCGCAGAGGGCAATTTTGCATTCGCTGCTCATGACCTTGTAGCTTTCGCAGATTTTGTCGATTTCATCCTTGGAGAGCCTTCTGCCCGATGTTACAACGGAATAGCGCATTACGCCGCGGCTTTCGTTATAGTCCGCACCTTCCTTGAGCTTCTTTGTATCAAGCAGAGCGTATTCCTCCGAACCGCCGCAGTAATGAGCCGACTGAGCGCAATAGCGGCAGTTTTCTGAACATTTGCCGCTTTTTCCGTTGATAATTGAACACATATCAAATTCGTTTCCACAGAATTTTCTGCAGATTTTCTCCGCGGCAGCTATAAGCTGTTCATAATCTGCGCCTGATATGAACAAAGCCTCTTCCTTATTTATAAGCTTGCCGTTCAGAACTTCCTCAACAAGCTTTTCAAACTCAATATTCAACCTTTACATACCTCTTTCTGACTTTTTGTAAACGCTGACCGATAAACGCCGATAAAACGCATAACAGCAAATCGCCCGGCATATCCAGCGGAAAACAAGACGCAAAAACGATCCAGAACGGAGTCGGCTCGCCCACATACAGATTAAGCATAAGATATTTGTACAGCAAGCCGATTGCGTAGGTTACAACAAATCCGCCCAGTGCGGCAACAAGGTAGTGCCAGAACTTGTTTGCCCTAAGCTTTTTGCAGATAAATCCAACGGTGAAGCTTGCCGCAATAAATCCGAGCAGATAACCAAAGCTTGGACGAACCACATAGGCAATGCCGCCTCCTGCCGCGAAAATCGGAACTCCGCACAGTCCCACAAGCACATATACCGCAACCGAAACAGCCCCAAGCTTAGGTCCCAGCATCATTCCCGACAGCACCACAAACAGGAACTGCAGCGTGAAATAGTCCATGTACGGAACCGGTACCTGAATAAACGCTCCAACCGCAACCAGAGCGGTAAAAAGCGCCGCCAGCGTAAGGCTCAGCACGTTTATTTTTTTTCTTGATTCTGACATAAATTTTTACTCCCTATCGTTATTTCCCCCGAGGTAAGAACCTCTGTTTCGTTATCGGTTTCAATCACCAGATTGCCCATATCGTTTATATCGAGCACATATCCCGAGCAAAGCCTTCCGCCCTTGCTGTAAGTGATATTGCGGCCGATTACCATTGATTTTTTCCGGTATTCAGCCATTATTTTTCCGCTATCGGCACATTCTGTATAGCTGATGATTCTTGACGCAATCTCAGCCGCAAGCTGATTGCGGGTAATATTTCCCGGGCAAAGCGAGCCTGCCGTTTCCGAAATATCAGACGGAAAAACCGAAGTGTTCACATTAAGCCCGACACCGACTATGATTGCTTCTGCCATTCCGCTTTCAAAATCGCTTATAGCCTCGGTCAAAATACCGCAAATCTTACGTCCGTCAAGGAAAATATCGTTTACCCATTTTATCTGCGGCTTTTTGTCAGTCAGCGCCTCAATCGTGTCAACCATCGCCACCGCCGCCGCAACCGTAGTCATAAGACAGTCGGAAAGCGGCTTCTGCGGACGGAGGATAACGCTCATGTAAATTCCGGTTTCCGCAGGCGAAAAAAACGAATTGCCCCTTCTTCCCCTGCCGTCCGTCTGCTCGTTGGCGACAATAACCGTGCCGTTGGCTGCGCCGTTCATTGCAAGCTTTTTCGCTTCCACGTTGGTCGAGCCAATGGTTTTATAAACGATAATATTGTTGTTCATGTTTTTCTGCTCCATGAACAATTTTATTCCCTGCTCCGACAATACATCGGATTCGTCTTCAAGAACATATCCTTTGTTCGTTCCTGCTGTAATGCGGTATCCGTCGTTTTGAAGCGACTTTACGGCTTTCCACACCGCCGCTCTCGAAACGCCAAGCATATCGGCAAGCTCCTGACCTGAGACAGCTCTTCCCCTGTTGATTTCAAGAGCTTTTACTATATCGTTTTTCAGTGACATTTTCTTCTCCTTTCAACATTGAGATTATAAACCATTTCCAAAGTATTGTCAACCTTTTATTAGAATTTGGTTTACATTTTAACAATTAGCCAATTTTCTCTTGCTATTTTTCAAAAAACATGATATAATTAACAAAACCTAATCTGAAAGGATACAGAAATGGAAATTTCAAATATTAAAAACGACGCCTTATTGAAGGCTTTCAATGAAATGCGAACCGAAACAACCGATTTAACCAAGACCGCTTTTTTCAACGAATTAAGAAAAGCCACTTACGTTACCGCAGCTGTTTTTGATAAGGCTCCCGAACAGCGCCCTGACGGAAAATACACCATTGCTCCCGACACAAAGATAAATTTCAGATTGCTTACAAATAAAAACGGCGACAAGTATTTCCCTGCATTTACGGACGTTACCGAACTGAAAAAATTCCCCGACAGCCAGCAGACTCAGGCTGTTACCGTTACTTTCAACGATTATGTGAGATTTCTTGCAAACGATTCAATGGGAATGTGCGGCATCGTAATTAACCCGTTTACCCAGAACATTATTATCCCAAAGGAAATTATCCAGCAGATAGCCCATGCAAAAATGACTACCACGGTCAAGGAAATGAAGATTGACAAGCCAACCAATATCCAGCTGGGACAGCCTAACAAGTACCCAACTGAAATGGTTGAAAAAATCAAGACCGTTCTTGCAAACAAAAAGAACATAAAGGGCGCATTCCTCCAGCTTATGAGAATGAACGAGGAATTCAGCTTCCTGCTTATCGTTGAGTTTGACAAGGACGAGGACAAGGCGGTTTACGAAGAAATTGCAAAAGCATCTGTTCCATATCTTAAAGGAATCCATCTCCAGATGATTCCGCGCGAAAGCGAGCTTGGCAAAAAAGCAACCGAGAATCTTGCTCCGTTCTACATCAGAAAGCGTAAATTTTTCAAATAACTTCCATGCCGCAGTTTGACCGCTGCGGCATAGTTATTATTACTAACTTAACAAGGCTTCAACTTTTGTTATTTTACACAAACGCCGCAAAACCGCTGTTTAAGCCATTCTTCAAAAAAGTTTCATTCCTGTGTGTACAATTTTTTCGTGCAAATATGGTTAAAATCACTATTGATTATGGCGGTGAAATTTTGTATAATGATTACGTTGGAACAATTAAGAAATTCACAACACCACAATTTCAAGAATATTTACGGAGGTATAACAATGAAATTAAAGAAATTACTTTCTGCTGCTGTTGCAGGCGTTGTTGCAGCAAGCGCGCTTGCTACTGCCGCTTCTGCCGCTACAATAGTTGCAACACCTACTTCATCAAGCAACTACTTAATCAACTTAACCGCAAGCTGCACTTTTGCTGAAACAGAGTTCACATCAAACGACTCTTTCACTCTCAACGGCTTTGACGGCGCACAGATTAAGCTGACAGACGGTTCAACAACACAGACGGCTGTTTTATCTAACTGCTCGTTAAACGGCGCAAAGATGACGCAGGCTGTGGGCGTATTTGGTTTCAGCAATTCTACAAACCAGATCACATACGGCAAGCTTTCTTCCTTAACATGGAAGGGTACAGCAAAATTAACCGACAAGACTGTTGATCCAAACACAGTATTCAACCTTGCGTCGCTCACAGCTGACTTACAGCTCGGCGTTACAATCAACGGCAAGCTTGAAACACTGAATTTCAACACAACGACAGCTACAACAGGTACAGAATCCTCTACTTCTGTAATCAAGCCTGGCACACTTACAACCAAGATTTTCAACAACGGTTTAGGTCTTAAGGTTTCAGAAAGAAACGATATTTCAAACGCTAAGGGCAACTTCACAGTTGTTTGCACACTTGCTAACAAGATCACTTCTTCTGCGTCCGTATTCTCTTTCAACACTGACATCAGCGATGCGAACGGTGTTGCAACGCTCGGACAGATCGGCGATCAGTCTGTAACATTCACAGTTCCTTCTTCTTATTTCTACAATAAGGATTACGGCGTAATGTTCAGCACAATGAATATCGTAAGCGCATACGACTTCTCAAGCATTTCCCTTACATACAACACAGGTTCTTCATCTTCAACAACTACACCTGACGAGGAAGATGTAACAGACGACACAACATCCTCTGACGATGAATTTGTTATCAACGTTCCAAAATTAACGCTTAACACAGACGCAACATTCAAGCTCACAACAAACTACAGCAACGTTAAGTGGAAGACATCTTCTTCTAAGGTTTGCAAGGTTTACACAAGCGGCAAGATCAAGGGCGTTAAGGCAGGTACAGCTACAATTACAGGTACAAACTCTGACGGTGACACAGTTAAGTGCAAGGTAACAGTTATTGACTCCAGCAAGCCATCCGATACATTTGCTCAGACTTCCACAAAGAAGGCTACTGTTTACACAGGCAAGAAATACACATTAAAGACAACATTACCTTCCGGCTCAACAGATGTAGTTACATGGGTATCCAGCGATACAAGCATTGCTACTGTTTCCTCAACAGGTAAGGTTTCAACAAAGTCAACAGGCGTTGTTACAATCACAGCAATCTCTTCAAGCGGTCTTTCTTCAAGCCGTACACTTACAGTTAAGAAGCCATCTATCACACTTTCAAAGTCTTCCGCAACTGTAAATGTTGGCGACACATACACAATCTCCGCTACTGCAAAGCCATCAAAGACAATCTCTTACGAATCACTTGATGAATCAGTTGCAACTGTTACATCAAAGGGTGTTGTAAAGGGTATCTCCGAAGGCACAGCTAAGATTGAAGTTTCTGCTAACGGTGTATACAAGGTATTCACTGTTACAGTTAAGTAAGCTTTACAACAGAAACAAAAGACGGATTTGTTTAACAGATCCGTCTTTTTTATTGACTTTTTTTGCTTTGAATGATACAATAAACAAAGAAAATCTAAGGAGAAATCACTGTGAAGAAAAGACTTCTTTGCTGCGCGTTGGCGTTGCTTTTTCTGACTGCGTCAGCAGCCTGCGGCACGGCTTCAGATACCGCTGCTGCTTCGGAATCGGCTTCATTGTCAACCGCCGAGCCGAATATAAACGACGCCGCTGATGATATGGTTGTGGGCAGCATAAACGGAACAGTTTTATACATCGACGACAATAAAATCACAATAAACGCAGACGGTGAGCTGATTTCCTTTGCGGTGAACAGCAAAACCACCATAAAAGGAGATATATTGCCGAACGAGCCTGCAGCGGTTTACTTCATGGGAAACATAAGCAAAACGGATCGGCTTACCATTGCGGAAATTATCACAAGCGATATTGGTTCAGACGGTGCTGACGCAGTTATGAACGATGATAAACCCGATTCCGTTTACGCCGTTGTTTCAGGGCGCGCCGATGAAATTCTCGCGGGAATGTCGCTTGAGGAAAAGGTAGGACAGATGTTCATGATAAGCTGCGACGGACGCGACGACCTTGATGCGCTTATAAGCGATTATCACATTGGCGGACTCGTAATGCAGCCTGCTGATTTCGAATATGAAAATAAGTCAACCTTTCGCCAGAAAATTGATTTGCTGCAAAGCAAATCAACAGCAGGTCTGTTTATTGCAGTCGAGGAAGAGGGTGGAACGGTAAACACGGTCAGCCGTTTCCCTCAGTTCAGAGCAGTCCCGTTTTGGTCCTCTAAGGACTTGTACAAGGAGGGAGGCTTCAATTACATTGAAACCATTGCAATTGAAAAAGCCTCTCTGCTGAACGAGCTTGGCATAAATGTCAACCTTGACCCAATGTGCAGCGTGATTGAAAATGAAAACAGCGTTTTTTTCAATCGGTCGTTCGGTCAAACGGCACAGCTTACAGCCGATTACGTTTCAGCCACGGTAAGCACATTTAAAGAGCATAACGTAGCCTCCGCACTCAAATATTTCCCTGGCTATGACGGCAGCGGCAGCGAATCGGACGCTCTCATCTCCGACAGCCGCAGCTATGAGGAATTTGATGAAACCGACTTTGTTCCGTTTAGGGCGGGAATCAGAAAAGGCGCGGAATTTGTAATTGTTTCGCACAATATCGTTCCATCAATGGACGGCGAAAATCCCGCTTCCCTTTCGGCTCCCGTACACGAAATTCTCCGTTCCGAGCTTGGCTTTGCCGGCATAATAATTACCGATTACATAAACGGCGAAGCTCTTCGTAATTATGCCGAAAGCCGTGCAAATACCGCTGAACTTGCGATAACCGCAGGAAATGACATGATTTACACCGACTCCTGCGCAGAAGAAATTGCAGCGGTGATTGACGCAGTAAATTCAGGAGCAATCAGCAAGGAGCAGATTGATATTTCGGTTCTGCGAATCCTGAATGAAAAAATCAAGCTCGGTATAATCGAATAGAAACATTATTTTCCATATTTCGTCCATACTGTCATTTAGAACAAAAAATTACCATTACGGGCAGAATATTTCCGTCAAGAATATGATAAAAATATATTGACTTTTTCTGCGCGTAATGGTAAACTTGTTTTATAAGGTTAGCCTTTGCTAACTTTTAACTTGAAAGGACAAACCAAATGACATTGAACGAACTGAAAGTCGGAGAATCCGCTAAAATTACATACGTCGGCGGAAAAGGAAATCTCCGCAATCACCTTCTTGACATGGGACTTATACCGAGAACTGTCGTTAAAATTATAAAGGTCGCTCCTATGGGCGACCCAATCGAAATAAGGCTGCGCGGATACGAGCTGACAATAAGACTTGACGACGCAAAGGAAATCGAGGTCGAAACGGAGGCTGAAACGGCATGATTTTTGCTCTTGCAGGAAACCAGAATTGCGGTAAGACAACCCTTTTTAACCAGCTTACAGGCTCCAATCAGCACGTTGGAAACTTTCCGGGAGTTACCGTTGACCAAAAAATAGGAGAAATGCGCAGCGCAAAGAATTGCTCCGTTGTCGACCTGCCGGGTATTTACTCGCTGCGTCCGTATTCAACCGAGGAAATTGTTACAAGGGACTTTATCGTAAATGAAAAGCCTAACGCAATCCTGAACATAGTTGACGCAACAAATATAGAGCGCAACCTGTACCTTACGCTTCAGCTGCTGGAAATGAACATACCTATGGTCATTGCCCTCAACATGATGGACGAGGTAAGAAACAACGGCGGAAGCGTGGACATTGCCACACTGTCCGACCTGCTCGGCGTTCCTGTCGTTCCTATTTCCGCCGCTAAAAACGAGGGTATCGACGAGCTTGTAACGCAGATTGTCAATGTTGCCAAAAACAAGCTTCTTCCAAAGAAAACCGACTTCTGCGAGGGCGCGGTTCACCGCTGTATCCACGCAGTCAGCCACCTTATCGAGGACCACGCAGACAAGCTTGGAATTTCAAGGCGTTTCGCCGCAACCAAACTCATCGAGGGCGATGTCGACATCGTAGAAAAGCTTGAACTCAATCAGAACGAGTACGAAATGATTGAGCACACCATTGTCGAAATGGAAAACGAAAGCGGTCTTGACCGAAATGCTGCCCTTGCGGATATGCGCTACACCTTTATTGAAAAGGTCTGCGCCGTTTCGGTTATCAAGCCGCAGGAAAGCAAAGAACACCGCCGCAGCGTTAAAATCGACTCTGTCCTCACCAACCGTTTTCTTGCAATTCCCGTTTTCATTCTGATTATGCTGCTGGTATTCTGGCTGACATTCGGAGTTATCGGCTCGTTCCTGTCCGACCTGCTCAGCATGGGAATCGACCGGCTGACAGACGCAGTTGACGGCGCACTGACCGCATACGGCATCAATCCCGTTGTACAAAGCCTTGTAATTGACGGTATCTTCGCAGGCGTCGGAAGCGTGCTTTCATTCCTGCCGATAATTGTAACCCTGTTCTTCTTCCTTTCAATACTTGAAGATTCGGGATACATGGCGCGCGTTGCCTTTGTAATGGACAAAATATTGCGCAAAATCGGTCTGTCAGGCAAAAGCTTCGTTCCTATGCTTATCGGCTTCGGCTGTTCCGTTCCCGCAATTATGGCAACAAGAACGCTTCCCTCCGAGCGCGACCGAAAAATGACCGTTCTGCTTACTCCGTTTATGAGCTGTTCGGCAAAAATTCCGATTTATGCGGTATTTACCGCCGCCTTTTTCAAGGAGCATCAAGCTCTCGTAATGATTGCGCTTTACCTTATGGGAATCGTGGTCGGCATAATCAGCGCGCTGATACTTAATAAAACCCGTTTCAGAGGCAATCCTGTCCCATTCGTCATGGAACTGCCGAATTACCGCTTCCCGTCTGCAAAAAGCGTTCTCCTGCTTATGTGGGACAAGGCTAAGGACTTCCTCCAGCGTGCATTTACGGTCATTTTCGTTGCGACCATTATAATATGGTTTTTACAGACCTTCGATACTCGGCTTAACGTAGTGGAAAACAGTGCGGATTCGCTCCTTGCGCTCATCGGCAAATTTATCTCCCCTGTTTTTGTTCCTCTCGGATTCAGCGATTGGCGAATTTCGACCTCGCTTATCACAGGCTTTACCGCAAAGGAAGCCGTTGTAAGCACCTTATCCGTACTTACGGGAACAAGCATGGCAAACCTTGGCGCAACATTATCCACATTGTTCACTCCTCTCTCGGCTTTTGCATTCCTTACGTTCACGCTGCTTTACACTCCGTGCGTTGCAGCTATCGCCGCATTCAAGCGGGAGCTTGGTTCAGGCTGGCAGGCCGCTCTGGTAGCGGTTACACAGTGCGTAATCGCATGGTGCGTTGCTTTCATGGTAACGCGGCTCGAAATTCTAATCATTTTCGTGATTGCATTCTGCGCATTCATGGCGATAACTTCTATTATTTCAGCAAAACGTAAAGGCAAATGTATAGGCTGTTCGGGAAACTGCACCGGGTGCGAACAGACGAAGCCAAATAAAAAAGCATAAATACAACGTGCTGCGAAGGCTTAATGCTTTAGCGGCACGTTTTGATATATTCCGCTCAATAAAGTTATATACTGTTATGAAATTTTATAAAAACTGTTGCAATAACAGGAAAAATATAGTATAATGTTATTTGTATAATTATGGGGTGGTGATTAAATGAAAGAAAAGCGTAAACTTATAGGGGTTATTCTCAGCGACCTTGAAGAAGACTACCAGTCAAACGTTGTATCAGGAATAATGGCAGAGGCAAGAAGACTTAACTACAATGTTGCCGTTTTCTCCTCATTTATCAAGAGTAAAACCTCTATGCCTGAGCTTGAACTTGGCGAGAGCGATATTTTCCGCTTGATAAACACCGATAAATTCGACGCGCTCATCGTCTTGCCATACACGTTAGACATGAGAATCGCGTATGATATTTTACTCAGAAAAGTCAATGAATGCCACTGCCCTGTTATAAGCATAGACAGTCCTTTCGGCGACGTCTGCTATACGGTTACATCTGACGAGGCCGGCTCAATCAAGGAGCTTACCGACCATATAATAAAGCACCACAACAAAACATCCATCGACTTCCTTGCGGGAACCAAGGGGCATATAAGCTCGGAACGCAGGCTTGAGGGCTATAAGGCTGCCCTTGAGGAAAACGGAATCCCGTTTGATAAGTCCCGCGTGAGTTACGGCAATTATTGGACGTTCTACGCTGTTGAGTACGCAAAAAAGCTGGTTGATTCGGGAGATATTCCGGAAGCGATAGTTTGCGCAAACGACTGCATGGCAATCGCTGTTTGCGACTACCTCATGAAAAACGGAATAAGAGTTCCCGAGGACGTGATTATAACCGGATATGACGCAATTGACGAGGGCAAAATTCACGCTCCTCAGATGGCTACCGTTAATACGAACAGCGATATTCTCGGCATGAATGCCGTGCAGGTTGCGGATAAGCTTATACACGGTCTTAGCTGCAACGCCGATACCCTTGTAAAGGGTACGATTATCCCGTCCCAAACCTGCGGATGTCATATTGTAAAGAGCAACGCTACCCTCGCCGAGGCAAAAACATACGAAAATATGTACTCGACCACAACCTTCTTCAAAGGCTCAAACGATATGGTTGAGGAACTGTTCCGTTCAGTTGACATCAAAGAAATCCGGGAAAGGCTTTGCAGCCATGTTTATCTTATAGAGGGGCTTCAGCATTTCAACATTTTCCTGTGTCAGAATTGGGACTCGCTTTATGATGCAAACGCAAATGTAAACAGCGAACGCGGCTATCATGAAGTTATGAATGCGTTCTTCGAAATGCAGAATCAGAAATTTAACGAAGCCAATTATCAGATAAAATCCAGCGATATGCTTCCAATATTATTCGAGGAGAGCGAGGAGCCGCAGATTTATTTCTTCTCGCCGCTGAACTTCAGAGATCAGTGTTTCGGATACGCGGCAGCGTCTTACGGAAACAATAACTATGTTATCGACATAAGATACAGATGCTGGATTAAAAATATATGCAACACCCTTGAACACATACGTTCCCAGAAGCATTTACAGTGGGCAATGGCAAGGCTTGACAAAAGCTCTATTCTGGACTCTCTTACAGGCGTTTATAACCGCCGCGGCTACGAGCGCTACGTTTACGCTTATCTTGACAGCTGCAAGGAAAATAAACAGCAGCTGCTCATAATACTTGCCGACCTTGACTGTCTTAAATCGATAAACGATCTTTACGGTCACGGAGAGGGCGACAGCGCAATAAGAATTATTGCCAAGGCGTTCCAGAGCTGCTTTGTAAATGATGAAATATGCGCCCGAATTGGCGGCGACGAATTCATTGTTGTCGGAAAAGGAAGTTACACCCCCGAGGACATTGAGGAATACAAACGTAACATTGAAAGCTATCTTAACAGATACAACAAATCAAGCGGAAAGCCATACGAGGTGCATACCAGTCTTGGCATTCTGTGCAGCGTTCCATCAGAGCATGACACAATCGAAACACTGTTCAACAAGGCTGACGCTCTGATGTATGAAAATAAGAAAAAGCACAAAGCGCTCAGAAATAAATAAAAAGAGGATATACCCATGCAGATAAAAAGCTTTAACGACCTTGATTTTTCAAAAATAGACGTACTTAGGGAGCTTGGCAATATCGGCATGGGAAACGCGGCGTCGTCATTGGCGCAAATGCTGTCAAACAAGGTAGAAATGGCTGTTCCGAAGGCCGACCTTGTTGAAAAGGAAACTGCCGCCGACTACCTCCACAAACTGCAAACGACCTCCCTCGGAATTGTACTTACGCTGCAGGGCGACCTGAAAGGCTCCATAATACATATTTTCCGCAAATCATTTGCAGAAAGGGTTATTAACTTCTTCTTCCCTGCTGCCATCGATTCAATCGCCGATATAGACGAAATGTGTATGTCGGTCATATCTGAGGTGGGAAATATCACTTCCGCCTCTTATGTCAATGCAATTGCAGCAATGACAGGACTTTTCATCGACATTTCAACGCCGCTGCAATGTCCGGACCTTGCAGAAGCGGTACTAAACCCGTCGGCAACAAACGGCGGCACCGATTTCAGCGATAAGGTTCTGCTGATCGACAACTCGTTCTTCATAGACCGCGAGGAAATAAAAAGCAACCTCATTTTTCTCCCTGAGGTTGACTCTTTAAATCTGATATTTGAGCGGCTGGGGTTAGAGTAATCTTCCCTGCCATGTGTCAAGCTCTGCCAATCGCTTGTCTATCGCTCCCAAAACCGCTATTTTATCAGCGCTCCACAAAGGCGCAATCAGCTTTGTTTTGTCGCAGTCGCCGGTTATGCGTTCAATCACCGTTTCGGGCGGAATATATTCAAGCTGGCTTACAACCGTTTCAACATATTGCTCTCTTGTAAGCAGCGTTATTTCGTTCAGCATTTCGGCAAGCCTTGTTCCCTTAATAACGTGAAGCGAATGTATCTTCATTCCGTCAGGGCGCAGCTTCCCTACCGACGCGGCGGTTTCGATCATCATTTCCGCCGTTTCAAACGGAAGTCCGTTTATAATGTGAATGCAAACGCGAATGTTTTTACTTTTCAATAACCGATATGTTTCCAAAAAATCGCCGAATGAGTAACATCTGTTGATTATTTCGGCGGTTTTCTCATGTACAGTCTGAAGTCCAAGCTCAACGGTCAGGTTTGTTCTTTCGGCAAGCTCGGCAAGATAATTTAGAATTTCGCCGTCAATGCAGTCAGGCCGCGTGCCGATGGAAATTCCACCTAACCACGGATTTTCAAGGACTGGCTCGTATATATTCTTCAGCCTGCTCACACTGCCGTAAGTGTTGGAGTGAGCCTGAAAATAGGCAATGACTTTCGCCTGCGGCGCTTTTCTGTGAATACGTTCAATTTCAGCATTCAGCTGTTCGTTTACCGATAAGGCAGGCTTGGTGAAATAGCCGCTGCCTCCGTCGCAGTAAATGCAGCCGCCGCAGTTTTTTGTTCCATCAATATTGGGGCAGGAAAATCCTGCGTCAATAACCGCTTTATATATCTTTTCGCCAAAAACGGTACGGTTGTGATAGTTCAGCGTATGATAACGCTTGTTGTCAAGTGTGTATTTAAACTGATTCATAAGCAATCCTTCCTTAAATAAAGTATAACATTTTTCAAAGAAAAAAGAAAGGTACAATATGATACAAAAATTATGCAAGGTTTGCAAAAAGTGCAACGCCTGTCAGCTCTCAAACATGGAATACAGCAAACAGCTTGAATACAAGCAAAAAGAGATTCAGAAGCTGCTGGACAAATACGCGCCCGTAAACAGGATTATCGGCATGGACAATCCGTATAATTACCGCAACAAGGTTCAATCCTGGTTTGTTATGACAAAAGGCAAGAAAATCGTTTCAGGCGTTTATCAGTCGGCAGCCCACGGCATCGTGGAAACGGATTCGTGCAATATCAACGATAAGCGCGCCAATGAAATTGTTAGGGAGATCCGCCTGCTCATGAAAAGCTTCGCTCTTTTCCCTTATGACGATTACACGGGCCGTGGTTTTCTGCGGCATATACTCATTCGCCACGGCTGCAAAAGCGGTCAGATAATGGTGACCCTCGTCACAGGAACGCCCATTTTCCCCCGAAAGAACGACTTCATAAAAGCGCTGCTGAAGCAGTGTCCCGACATTACCACAATAGTAATGAACGTCAATGATACGCCTGACAAAATGATGCTTGGCAATAATCAAAAAGTAATATACGGCAAAGGCTATATTGAGGACGAGCTTTGCGGCTGTAAATTCCGCATTTCGCCCAAGTCATTTTATCAAGTAAA
This sequence comes from uncultured Ruminiclostridium sp., assembly GCA_934462775.1. Taxonomy (GTDB): domain Bacteria; phylum Bacillota; class Clostridia; order Oscillospirales; family Ruminococcaceae; genus Ruminiclostridium_E. The sequence continues at coordinate 677 of CAKSIR010000045.1, read as the reverse complement.
CTCAGTGCAGACAGAAAAACTGTACAGCAAGGCAATGGAAATGGCTGCGCTCAGCGGGAAAGAAAAGGTCATTGACGCATACTGCGGAATTGGCACTATCGGTCTGATTGCGTCAAAAAACGCAGCCTGTGTAACAGGCGTTGAGCTAAACCGCGACGCAGTTCATGATGCTATCGAAAACTGCAAGCTGAACGGAATAAAAAACGCATATTTCATTTGCGGCGACGCAGGAGATTTCATGGTTGAGCAGTCGTTGAAAGGTGCAAAAGCCGATGTTGTCTTTGTTGATCCGCCTCGCGCAGGATGCAGCAGAGATTTTCTCCGGTCGCTTCATAAAGTCAGACCGCAAAAGATTGTGTATATATCCTGCAATCCTGTGACTCTGGAAAGAGATATGCGCTATCTGACCCGATTTTACGAGGTTAAGGAGATACAGCCGGTGGATATGTTTCCGCATACGAGTCATGTGGAGTGCGTGGTTGCGATGTCAAGGAAAGATAAATAAAGGTTTAAAGTGGCGTATTTCTAGGCTTCTGACATGTCCTTCACCCTCCTGATTTTAGTATATTTTTTTGAGCGTGGGTGTCAAGTTTTATTATACAACAAAACTCGTTTGGTTTAGTTTTAGCCAAACGAGTTTTGTTTTTTACTCCCTGAGATTTTCTTTGAGTTTTACT
>CAKSIR010000044.1 GCA_934462775.1 uncultured Ruminiclostridium sp. | reverse complement strand
ATGATAAAATGTTCTCAGACCTCCGCGCAGCGGAGCCGCCGCATGAAATGCGGTCAAAATCGTTGAAAGCGATTTTGAGTCTGAGGTTATTATAACATGAAAAAGCAATAATAGCAACAAAAACCGCAGAAAAATGAAATCCCCACAGCATTACTTCTGCTGTGGGGATAAAATGTTCAATTAGTACATCGGACCTATGTCCTTTCATTTATTCTGGCGGAGTAATCTCCTGAATAAATAGTGTCTGCATTTGCATCAGCTCCTGCATTATATTGGAATGAATATTCCTATTAAATTTTAGTGCCTTTTATTTTAACGCTAATGCGGTTTAAACATATACGGCATTTCAAAATCACTCTTTTTTCGCACTTAAATGCCTACTTCTGCATTTCAACAGTCACACTGCTTACAATGATTCGGCGGTAGCTTCTGCCACCTCTTAATCAATCTGCATTTTCCGCTCTTACCTACTTTCTGAGTTCTCGCAGTGTATCTTTCACCTACAACTGCTGCCATGCTTACCAGCTTTGCTGAAAACTCTTCGGCTACATAAATGCTACAAGAATTATGATCCCGACACCTGTAAACCTTTAGCTAAACGCTTATATTTTAACTCATCCGTTGTCTGACGCTTAAAAGCCGACAACCTCTGCAAAGTCATGTTCAATCGGTTTATTGATGGGCGTCGAGCCACATTCTTGATGATATTTCTTCATTTTCCACGGGACTCGCTTCCTTTCCGACTATTTATTTGCGTTCTGACGTATTACGGATACCGAACGCTTATGGACTTCAATTCAGGTTGGAACGTTGTTACTATTGATATTGAATGTCCTGTCTGGGATTGCAGCTTACTTACCGTCAGCCGTTCACATTTTACTCTCTATCTTCATACTATGAGTGTGATTAGTGTTTTGGTTTTCTTCTGTTTTCCTTGTCTATAATATACCACATATAGCGCTAAATGTCAACAATTTTTGTGGATAAATAATAAACAAATTTATAGTTACGCCTTTATACTTATTGCATATAATTACTGTAATTTTCATGAAAACCCTTATTTTGTGTTATTTTTCATATTGACATTTTTTTATCGTTATTGTATAATTTAAATGTCGGTTGCGGCAAATAAATGAAAAGAGGTAATACAGTGGCTGATTTAGAAAATACAAACGAAGAGTATACACCCGATATAGTTGATTTAGATGGCGAGCCTTTTGAGGTTATTGACGCCATAACATACGATGACAGACACTTCGTTGCTCTTGTAAAGTACACCGAAGAGGACGAATTCAACGAGGACGAGGAAGGCGAATTCATCGTGCTTGAAGAAATTGAAAAGGACGGCGAATATATGCTGTCAACAATTGATGACGAGGAGCTTTACACAGAAGTTGGCGACGCCTTCATCACACGTTTTGATCAGATGTTCGGCGACGATATTACCGACTAATTTGAAATCGGGTAATATTTCATCAAAAGCTTAATATAATAATATTACTGCGGCGTACGTCAGGGTGATTTTTATAATCCAACACATTTTAAACGGGATTTATCTTTTTCAGCGGATTGCAGACCTCCCTCGTTTGAGGAAGAAGGGAGCGTGAACCTGAATCGGTATCTTACCCACCCTGCTTCGTGCGGGTTTTATACGTCATACAACGGCGCGGCGGTTCAAGGCGGAGTTCGGTTTCGGACTCCGCTTCTTTGCATATACGACAAAATTCCGCATAAAATACTGTGGGTGATATTATGAAAAACAAAACAAGGCAGATACTCATCGGTTTTGCCTGCGGAATACTAAACGGTCTTTTCGGATCGGGCGGCGGCGTGGTTGCCGTTCCCGCCCTTGAATATCTCGGAATTGAACCGAAAAAAAGCCATGCCACTTCAGTGGCGCTGATATTCGTGCTTAGCTGCGCGGCGGCTGTTGCCTATTTAATGGGCGACCGACTTGATTTTGCTCAGGCGTGGGAGTACATTCCTCTCGGTTTTGCGGGAGCGGTTGTGGGAACAATTACGCTAAAGAAAATCAGCAACGACCTGCTAAGACGGATATTCGGCATAATCGTGCTGATTTCAGCGGTGAGGCTGCTGCTGAAATGAGCGCATTTATAGGATTTTTAACCGGCGCTGCCGCCTCAATGGGGCTTGGCGGCGGCTTCATTCTCATAATATACCTGACGATTTTCGCAAACGTTGATCAGATGACGGCGCAGGGAATCAACCTTGTTTTCTTCCTCCCGATTGCCCTGCTGTCCATAATAATCCACTCAAAAAACAAGCTTATCGAGTGGAAAGCCATTCCGTGGCTGTGCGGCGCAGGACTTGCAGGAGTTGTTGCAGGCAGCTGGCTATCGGGAATTGTGGGCGGAGATTTTCTCCAAAAAATGTTCGCCGTACTGCTGGTCATTGTGGGAATTAAGGAAACTTTTCATAAAAAGCAGAAAAACACTATTGACAAATGACAATTTTTAGCTTATAATGAAATTGTTAGAAATGCGATGAAAGGGAACAAAGCTTTTCTGCACTTTCAGAGAGCCGTTGGAAGGTGTGAAACGGCAATGCGGATTTGTCATAGCTCGCCCTTGAGCAGTCGGCTGAATCAAGTAGGCTTGAACGGGTTCTCCCGTTACAGAGAAACACATTGTTAGATGTGGCTAAGGTGGACGACAACGTCAAAAAGAGTGGTACCGCGAGGAATTATCCCCGTCTCTTTATCAGAGGCGGGGTTTATCTTTTTGTAAACCATCACCTTTCCACAAAGAAGGGACTTAATTATGAAAAACACAAACAAGTACTCACGAGGCTATTTTATGCCGCCGGTATGCGAAATGCGCTGGGCTCAGAAGGAATATGTTGACAAGGCTCCTATCTGGTGCTCGGTTGACCTCCGCGACGGAAACCAGGCTCTTATCGTTCCGATGAGCTTGGAGGAAAAGCTGGAATTCTTCACTTTCTTAGTAAAAATCGGCTTCAAGGAAATTGAAATCGGCTTCCCTGCCGCCTCTGAAACAGAATACGACTTCTGCCGCGCTTTAATTGAACGCAACCTTATCCCTGACGATGTAACAATTCAGGTACTTACACAGTCCCGTGAACATATTATCAAGAAAACCTTTGAGGCTCTCAAGGGAGCAAAGCACGCAGTGGTGCATCTGTACAACTCCACTTCCGTTGCACAGCGTGAACAGGTATTCCGCAAGGACAAGAAGGAAATTATTGACATTGCTACCTTTGGCGCAAAGCTGTTAAAGGAATATGCCGAAAAGACGCCGGGCAGTTTCAAATTTGAATATTCTCCCGAAAGCTTTACAGGAACAGAAATGGACTTCGCTCTGGAAATCTGCAACGAGGTTCTGAAAATCTGGGAACCGACGCCTGACAACAAGGTTATCATCAACCTGCCTGTTACGGTTGAAATGTCTATGCCTCATGTTTACGCAAGTCAGGTTGAATTTATGTGCGACAACCTCTACAAGCGTGAAAATGTTATTGTTTCGCTCCATCCGCACAACGACAGAGGCTGCGCGGTAGCTGACACAGAGCTGGGCTTGCTTGCAGGCGCAGACCGCGTTGAGGGTACGCTGTTCGGCAACGGCGAGCGTACAGGCAACGTTGATATTGTTACACTGGGACTGAATATGTTCACACACGGCGTTGACCCTGAGCTTGACTTCTCAAACATTCCTGAAATTGCCGCACTGTACGAGCGCATGACGGGTATGAAAATTTACGACCGTCAGCCATACAGCGGCGCGCTGGTATTTGCAGCTTTCTCAGGCTCACATCAGGACGCAATCGCAAAGGGCATGAAGTGGCGTGAAGAGAAAAATCTTGACAAGTGGACCGTTCCATATCTGCCAATTGATCCTCACGACATCGGCAGAAAATACGACGGCGACGTAATCCGCGTAAACAGCCAATCGGGCAAAGGCGGAATCAGCTACCTGCTCAAAACCAAATTCGGAGTTAATCTTCCCGACAAAATGCGCGAATCGGTAGGCTACGCAATAAAGGACGTTTCCGACAAGGAACACAAGGAATTATCCCCCAACGAGGTTTACAATACATTCAAGGAGCAGTTCGTAAACGTTGAAACAAAACTAAAGTTCATCGAGGTTCACTACACGCAGGGCGAAGAAATCCAAGCAACGCTGACAATCAAGCACAACGGCGTTGAACGTACCATTACGGGCAACGGAAACGGACGGCTTGACGCGGTAAGCGACGCGCTTAAGAAGTGCCTCGGAATCAAGTTCTCGGTTGTGTCCTACAACGAACACGCGCTGGAAGTAGGCTCCAAGTCAAAGGCTATGACTTATGTTGAGATTGCCGATGAAAACGGCAGAATCAGCTGGGGCGCAGGTCTGCACACAGATATTATCAACTCATCGGTAAGCGCGCTCATCAGCGCCTTAAACCGCAGCGACATTCTCTAACAAGGCTGCGCCTTGAGACTATTCCGCCAAGGCTGCGCCTTGAGGCTACTCCGCCTTTTGTTAAGTTGTGCGAATTGTACAGTTGGTGTAACGGCGGGATTCAAACGAATTTAAAAAAAAGGCTCTCATGTCTGATTCATGAGAGCCTTTTTTAACAAATACCGCGTTACAAAACAAAAAAGACGAACCGAAGTCCGTCTTAATTTTATTTCAGCTTAATCAGTCAGAAACGTATGGGATTAAAGCAACCTGTCTTGCCTTCTTGATAGCTGTTGTGAGTTCTCTCTGATGATATGCACAAGCGCCTGTTACACGGCGTGGTAAAATCTTAGAGCGCTCTGTCATGCACTTCTTTAACTTAGCAACATCTTTATAATCGATGAATTCAGCTCTATCAACGCAGAACTGGCAAACTTTTTTTCTTGCACGCTTTACCGGACGAGCACTTCTGTCGTTCATTTCTTTTCTTTCAGCCATTGTCTTTTCCTCCTGTAAAATTAAAATGGGTATTCATCATCTGAATCTGTGGTTTCAACAAAATCGTTTGCATTACCTGAAGTTGTAACCGGTGCGGAATTTGTTGCTGCGGCAGGATGAGCTGCCGGCGCTTCTGTTGGCGGCGGCGGATACGAACCGTAACCTGAATTACTGTTCTTAGCCTCGCCTGTGAAGCAAGCATTATCAACAACCAGCTCTACAACTGTCTGGGTTGAGTTGTTCTTATCAACATACTGACGCGTCTGTAACTCGCCTTCAACAAGAATCATTCTGCCCTTTGAAAAGTAGCGAGAAATGAATTCCGCTGTCTGACGCCATGCTACTACGTTGAAGAAGTCTGACTTTTTCTCTTCGCCCTTTGTCTGAAAACGGCGATCAACCGCAATTCTAAACGTAAGAACAGGAACACCGCTTGGCGTTGTTCTCAATTCAAGGTCATTGCAGATTCTTCCCATCAATACTGCCTTATTGAACATACTCTTTCCCTCCTACAACTATTACTTGCGTAATGTTACCAGTGAACGTAAAACACCGTCTGTGATGTTAATGATACGCTCGAACTCAGCCGGGAAATCAGGCTTGCAATCGAAGCTGTAAACTACATAGTAACCGTCGTTCTCGTAGTTGATCGGATAAGCCAGCTTGCGCTTGCCCCATTCATCAACGTTAACGAGTTCACCGTTTGCCTTGATTAAATCTGTGAACTTAGCTACCAGATTAGCTACCTGTTCTTCACCGTTCTTTACGGAGAAAACAACAACTGCCTCGTACTTTTCGTTAAGCTTTGCCATTAGTAAAATACCTCCTTATAGACTTGTGGCCCACAGTCACGCTGTGAGCAAGGACGCTTTGGGCGCTTCTCACCCAAGCTTGTTTATTATAACAGAATATTCGCTGCTTGTCAAGCGTTTTTTAAAATAAACCTTGCCCTGTTACAGCAGTTAGTACGAGCGCGAGGACAGGCTGGTGCAGCAGATATATCCACAGCGAATGCCGCCCTGCAAAGCCGAAAAACGGCTCATGGCATTTATAAAACCACGACGGAAACTTTTTCTGCCTTATATACACGCCTGTGTAAACCCCTGCCGCAAACACGAAAAACCATGGCAGCAGCGGGAAAAAGTCCACCGACGCAAACCCGTACTTTATAAAGCCAAACGAAAAAAGCAGTCCTGCGCTGTAAATCTCATCGGGTATCCTTAAAGAAATGCTTTTTGTAAATCCCAAATACCGCTGAGCAACGCCGTGAGTGACCGAGAAAAGAACAGCGCACGCGATAATTGCCGCTGACGGCGGAACATAATCGACAAATTTCTCACAAAGCCCGTATATCATCATGCACACACCAAGCAGATGGAGTATACCGAAATAAACAGGCGCTTCCGGAGTTACAAACGCCGTTACAAAGGTCATGACCATACCGAGGAAAAAGCACTGCACTCCCCTTTTCAGATTATTTTGCGAATAGCGGCAGGCAATTCCCGAAATGAAGATGAATGTTCCTGCAAAGAAATCCCTTACAATCCCGAACCAACCGTCCATAAAAATCGGCACTTTTATTCCGTAGAAATAGCTGAGGTCGAACATAAGGTGGTACACCACCATGCACACAATGGCGAATCCCCTTATTTCGTCCAGCATTCCAACACGCTCAGATGTTCGCGCTGTCATGGATAATCTCCTGTTTTTTCTCGGCGGTAAACCTGCTTCCGTTGTAGTCAATCACCGCCGTGTCGCCCTCCGACAGCTTTCCGTTCAGCATTTCCTCCGACAGCATATCCTCTACATTTTCGGTTATGGCGCGCCTTAGCGGTCTTGCGCCGTAAGCGTCGTCAAACCCGCTTTCTGACAGCCGTTCAACAGCCGCCTCGGTAAATTCAAGAGCAATTCCCGACCGTTCTGCACGCTCAGCAAGCTCATTGAGCATATTTCTGCATATACTTTTTATATTGTCCTTTGTAAGCTTGCGGAAAACCACCGTTTCATCAACGCGGTTCAAAAATTCAGGCTTGAAGGTTTCCTTAAGGCTTGACATTATTTTTTCATTTACATCGCCATTGCCGCTGCCGCTGCCAAATCCTAGAGCCGACTTTTTTTCGGTTATGAATCTTGCCCCCACGTTGCTGGTCATGATTATTACCGCGTTTCTGAAGGAAACTCTTCTGCCGCTTGATTCAGTCAAAAAGCCGTCCTCCAGCACCTGCAGCAAAATATTGAACACATCGCTGTGAGCCTTTTCAATTTCATCAAAAAGCACCACGCAGTATGGCTTGCGCTTGATTTTTTCAGTAAGCTGTCCGCCGTCCTCATATCCCACATACCCGGGAGGCGCGCCTATCAGCTTTGCAGCGGAATGCTTCTCCATATATTCCGACATATCGAATCGAATGAGCATTTCCTCGCTGCCGAAAATATTTTTGGCAAGCACCTTGCAAAGCTCGGTTTTTCCCACTCCCGTAGGTCCGAGAAAAATAAAGGAGCCGATTGGTCTTTGAGGATTTTTCAGCCCTGCTCTGCCGCGCCTTACAGCTCTCGCAACCGCCCTGACTGCCTCGTCCTGACCTATCACCTTTTCGCCAAGCTCCCTTTCAAGGTTTATCAGCTTTCCCGACTCGTCCGCCGACATTCTGCTCAGCGGTATTCCCGTCCACTCTGACGCGGTTTTCGCTATATCCTCCGCATTGACCTCGCCAGCCACATTGCCGGCGGCGGATTGCCTGTACTGACTGATAAGCTCGTTAAGCTGCTTTTCTTTGTTCCGCAGCTTAGCGGCATATTCAAAATTTCTCGCGATTATGGCGGCAGTTTTTTGGCTGTTTATCTGCCTTAGCGTTTTCTCAGCGTCCTCTATCTGCGACGACGGCGCAAATGCCTTTATCCTCACCCTTGAGGCGGTTTCATCAATAAGGTCAATCGCCTTGTCGGGAAGATACCTGTCGGTAATATACCGCTGCGAAAGCTTTACCGCTGCATTTATTGCCTCGTCGCTTATGGCAACGCCGTGGTGCTTTTCGTACTTTCCGCGCAGCCCGAAAAGTATGTCAAGGGTTGCCTGATCGCTTGGTTCGTCTACTGTTATCGGCTGAAATCTGCGCTCAAGAGCGCTGTCCTTTTCAATAAAGCGGCGATATTCCTCGATTGTGGTTGCACCTATAAGCTGTATTTCTCCGCGTGCAAGCGCAGGCTTCAGAATGTTGGCGGCGTCTATTGCGCCCTCTGCCGCGCCTGCGCCTATAATAGAGTGTATCTCGTCAATGAAAAGGATAATATCGCCGTCCGCTTTTACCTCGTCAAGCACTGTCTTTATGCGTTCCTCAAAATCGCCGCGGTACTTTGCGCCTGCCAGCATTGAAGTCAGGTCGAGCATAAAAATGTGCTTCCTGCTCATTTCCTCAGGAACCTCCCCCGCCGCAATTTTTATGGCAAGCCCCTCTACGACCGCCGTTTTGCCAACTCCGCTTTCACCGATAAGGCAGGGATTGTTTTTTCGCCTGCGCAGCAATACCTCGATCTCGCGCTCAATTTCTTTGTCCCTGCAAAGCACAGGGTCAACCAGTCCTTTTCTCGCCATATCGGTAAGGTCGCGTCCGTACCTGAACAGACCCGACTTCTTATCTATCTGACGAATGCTGTCCTCCTGCCTGAATTTGCTTTCGGCAGGCGTTCCGCAGTCGCGGCTAAGCTGATTCAGATTTGCTCCCAGTTCTTTCAGAATAAGCGCACCATAGCAGTCGGCGTCTTTCAGCACCGCTTTCAGAATATGTTCAGTGCCGACTGAGCTGTGATTCATGCTGCGCGCCTCGGTAAGACTGCTTTCCAGTATGCGCTTGCTGCGCGGCGTGAAATCTGCAAGAGTAAGCTTTGTCGGCACTCCGCAGCCTATCATCTGTTCAATTTTCTTTCTGACCTTGTCGGTGGTTACTCCCTGCTTGTTCAGCGCAAGCCACGCCGCCCCTCTTTCCTCACCGATCAGTCCGCACAGTATATGCTCGCTGCCAACATAGGTATGGCCAAGATCCATTGCCGTCCTTAAGGCAATGTTGAGCGCATTGTTTGCTTTCTCGGTAAAACCGCTGAATTCTATCATAACGTAAACATTCCTTTCCAAGAAAAATCTTCTTATTTCTGTAACACAATTTTACCAATTACATATATTATATTATGAAACGTTTCATTTAATCTTAATCAAGGAGGAACATATTATGTTTGGTTGTGGTAATGGTTGCGGATCTAACGGTAACTGCTGCTGGATTATCATCTTAATCCTTTTATTCTGCTTCTGCGGAAACGGTAACTGCGGCAACGACTGTGGCTGCGATAACAAGTGCGGCTGCTGCTGATTAGTCCATAACGGCGCGGGGGCAGCCGTCCCCGAATAGCCGGAACAACGGGATTTGCGTCAAGCATTTCCCGTTGTTTCCGTTTTTTCGCTTTGTTGTGCATTTTTTCTAATACAAGCGGTAAACTAATCCACAAGATTATTTAAAAATTCTCTATTATTAAGTCAAAAAATGGTGTATAATATAAATTTGTTAAATAATGATGTATTATAAAGAAATGAGGAATTTTTTTGATTAGAAACGACTTACGCAATATTGCAATTATCGCCCACGTTGACCACGGCAAAACAACCCTTGTTGACGAAATGCTCAAGCAGGGCGGCGCTTTCCGCGAAAATCAGGAGGTTGAGGACCGTGTAATGGACAGCAACGCTCTTGAAAGAGAACGCGGAATTACTATCCTTGCAAAAAACGCCGCAGTCGAATACAAAGGCGTTAAAATCAATATTGTTGACACTCCGGGCCACGCTGACTTCTCAGGCGAGGTTGAGCGTATATTAAAAATGGTAAACGGCGTTCTGCTGCTTGTTGACGCATTTGAGGGAACAATGCCACAGACGCGTTTCGTTCTTCAGAAAGCCCTTGAACTTGGCCACAAGATTATCGTTGTCGTAAACAAGACCGACCGTCCCGACGCACGTCCCCACGAGGTAGTTGACGAGGTGCTTGAGCTTCTCCTCGACCTTGACGCAACGGAAGAACAGCTTGAAAGCCCTGTTGTGTTCTGCTCGGGCAGAAACGGTACGGCAAGCTACTCGCCCGACTCCCAGGGTGAAAACTTCATTCCGCTTTTCGATAAAATCCTTGAACATATTCCTGCTCCCGAGGGCGATGAAACCGGCGACTTACAGGTTCTGGTTTCGTCCATTGACTACAACGACTATGTAGGGCGCATTGCAATCGGACGCGTTGAGCGCGGCGTTATCAAGCAGAATCAGGAGGTTACGGTCTGCGATTACCACGGCGGAGTTACACCGTTCAAGTCCAAAATCGTAAGCCTTTATCAGTTCAGCGGCACAAACAGAGTGCCGGTACAGCAGGCGACAGTAGGCGACATCGTATGCTTCTCGGGTATAGAGGGCGTTACTATCGGACAGACTATCTGCTCAACAAACAATGTTGAACCGCTGCCGTTCGTAAAAATCGGTGAACCTACCGTTGAAATGACTTTTTCAGTAAACACAAGCCCGCTGGCAGGCCGCGAGGGCAAGTTTGTTACATCAAGACAGATTCGCGAACGCTTACAGCGCGAGCTTTTAAAGGACGTTTCTCTGCGCGTAAAGGACAGCGACACAGCTGACGCGTATGACGTTGCAGGCCGCGGCGAAATGCACCTTTCGATCCTCATTGAAACAATGCGCCGCGAGGGCTACGAGCTTTCGGTAAGCACTCCCCGCGTACTGTACAAGGAAATTGACGGCGTTAAGTGCGAACCGATGGAGCGCCTGGTAATCGACGTGCCGAACGACTATCTCGGTTCGATAATGGAAAAAATCGGTATCCGAAAGGGCGAGCTTATTGAAATGCACCCTGTCGGAAACAGAACAAGAGTTGAGTTCTCAATCCCGTCAAGAGGTCTTTTCGGTTACAGAAGCCAGTTCCTCACCGACACAAAGGGCGAGGGTGTGCTGAACACGCTGTTTGAAGGCTACAAGCCTTATATGGGCGCAATTCCCACACGAACAACAGGCTCTCTTGTCGCTTTTGAAACGGGTACATCCTGCGCATACGGAATATTCAACGTTCAGGACAGAGGTCAGATGTTCATTGACGCAGGCGTTGAGGTTTACGAGGGCATGATCGTGGGCGCATCCCCGAAGCCTGGCGACATCAATGTGAATGTCTGCAAGAAAAAGCATCTTACGAACACTCGTGCAAGCGGCAGCGACGACGCATTAAGACTTGTTCCGTACAAGAGAATGAGCCTTGAGGAATCCCTCGAATTTATTTCCGACGATGAGCTTGTTGAGGTAACGCCTAAGAATATTCGCTTAAGAAAGCGTATTCTCAACAACGAACTCCGTGCAAAGGAAGATGCAAAGCGCCGCAAAAGCTCATAAATACAGCAACGCCGTGGATGATCACCACGGCGTTTTCTTATTGCATTTATTCAGATATTACCTTGACAACGTACTTTCTGTTTCTGGGGCCGTCAAATTCGCAGAAGTAAATTCCCTGCCACATTCCCAGCACCATTTTTCCGTTCTCAATCGGAACAGTTACGCTGTTTCCCATAAAGCTTGATTTTAAATGAGCGGTCGTATTTCCCTCTGCATGACGGAACTCGGGTCTGTTGGGGAACGTCTTGTCCAGTGCGAAAAGCATATCCTTCACAACGTTTGGGTCGGCGTTTTCGTTTATTGTCATTCCTGCCGTTGTGTGAGTGCAGTGAACAACTGCGATTCCGTTTTTTACTTTGCTTTGCTCAATTGCCTTTTTTACATTTTCAGTAACGTTATAAAAGCCTTCCTTATCCGTTTTTACCGAGTATTCGTAAAGCATGGAAATTCTCCTTTATGTAGTGTTTTATTAAATTATATCACATATTGAAGAAAATTACAACTAAATTTTAAGGGCTGTACCGTTGATACAGCCCTTTCGTTATCGTTCAGCTTTTCCCGCTATAATGAAGCTGTCAAACAGCTTATTATAACGAATGGCTCCGCTGTCCGGAATTTTCTCCATTCCCATGTGCATGGAAACCTCGATTTCATTGCCGCCGCTGACAATTTTCTCACCGTTGTGGCACAACGCCTTTTCAGCAATTTTATCAGCCTTTTCCTTATCATCGGTATTGGTTATAAGTACAAATTCATCGCCGCCGATTCTGACCGGAAGCATATCATCATCTGCTGCCTCGTCTATTCTTCTGAGGCACTCTGCAATCACTGCGTCGCCTGCTGCTCTGCCGTATTTTTCGTTGACAGGCAGCAAGTGGCAGGTATCAAAGCAAATAACATATTTTCCACTGCGTTCGCTGATAAAATCATAAAGGTGCGAAACATCAAATCTGATTTTGCTGCTCATAATCTCATTTCCTTTCTCATCTAAAAGCTGTTCGTTTCTGCCAAGCTTGGGATATATCTCGGAAAATCTGCTGCTTTTGCGATATTTCGCAGGCGTTACTCCCCACAGTCTTGTAAACGCCCTTGTAAAAACTTCGTGGGAATTATAACCGTATTTCAGCGCAATATCCAGAATTGTACTGTCCGTTTTCAGCAAATCTCTCGCCGCAAGGGTTATTCTTCTGCGCGAGATATATTCGCCGATTCCGATATGGAAAACGCATTTGAACATTTTCTGCATATTTGACAAGGAATAACCACATTTCTCCGCACATTCCTCCGGAGTTACTCCCGTTCCGAGATTTTCTTCAATATAGTCAAGCGCCTGTGACAAAATTTCAAACTTGTTCATAATTATCACCGATGAAAAGCTATGCTTATGGGACTCCCTTTAATATGATAATACCATATTTACCGAACCGTTTCTTGACGATTTGAGGAAAAAGGCTGCATTGTTTGCCAATGCAGCCTTTTGCTATTGATTATTTAAATCAGTTTTCCTTTTTCTTTGCAGAAACGAACAGTGCTGCGGAAGCTGCTGCTGCAACTATACCGATAATGCCTGCCGTTGTCTGAACGCCTGTTCCCGGATTGGATTCTCCGCTGGCGTCAGCTGCATTGTCATTTGCGCCTGATCTGAACACCGCATAAGAAGCTGAACCGTCATACTCCATTACGATATAGCCGTCTTCGTCGACTTCGTATGTGCCTACAAATTCAAGCTTACTTGTTTCAGGATTCAACTTGTAGAGATCAATCTTCTCGCCTGCTAACTGTGAACCTATGCAAGCGTTAAATTCGCCCTTTGGATTTGCTGTGCCTGTGTCAAGAACGAACATTGTGATAAGTCCGTCCATGCCCTTTGCAGCCTCTTCAATTTCATCATTCTCTGAAAGCTCTGTTATTGAAACAGGTACGCCGATTATAATGTCGTCGCTGTCGTCATCTTCAATAACGTCGTCAGCATCGTCGTCAACGTCTGTATCATCTGAATCGTCAGCATCGTCTGTATCATCAGCGTCATCTGTGTCGTCGGTAACGATTGTACCCGGATTTACAACAGGGATTACAGGGCTGAAACCGGAATCGTCGCCGCCGCTTGGCTTATCATCACCACCGCTTGGTGTGTCGCTGCCGCTGTAAACCATAACAACCTTTGTTACTGTAAGGTCATTGTTTGTGCCGCCGACATTGATTGCGTTAAGTGCTGTGAAATCGCTGCCGTACGCCTTTACAATATCATCGTATGTATATGTTGCAACACCGTTTGCGCTTGAAGCAGCTTCAACCTTAGCCCAGCTTGCGCCGCCGCTCCAGCTCTGGAAAATCAGCTCAGGAGCAGATGATGATGTGTAGTAAACCTTGAACTTCATGCCTGCCTTAAGGTCTGCAATCTTGAACGGACCGTCATTCTGACCGTATTCGTACATTACGACTGCCTGATTCCATCCGCTTGATGTACCCTTGCCGTCAAAAATTACGATACCCTCGTCTGTTGTGTAAGGAACGTTTGACTTCGCTGTAACTGTAACAGTGATAGTCTTTGAAGCGCCGTCCGCTGTTGCTGTGATTGCTGTCTTGCCTTCGCCAACCGCTGTGATTAAGCCGTTTTCGATTGTTACAACGGAAGTATCGGCAGCTGCAAATGTAACGTTCTGCGCTGCGTCAGCAGGAGAAACTGTTGCGGAAATTCTTCTTGATCTGCCGTTCATCATTGAGAATTCGTCATTCTTAGGTGCATCTTCGTTAATGAGAATTGTTACGCTTTCAGCCTTAGGAGCCGTAACCGTTACCGCGCAGGAGGCTGTGAAACCGCCGTCTGTCGTCTTAACCGTAATTGTTGCCGTACCCTCTGCGACTGCTGTTACAACGCCGTCAACCACTGTTGCAATCTTTTCGTCTGATGACGACCATGTAACTGTCTTTACTTCAGCGTTATCAGGTGTAACTGTTGCTGTTAATGTTGCCTTTTCGCCCTTTGCAACGGAAACTTCGGTCTTATCGAGAGCAACGCCTGTTACGGGAACAGAAACGTCCTTCGGAGCAACTGTAATTTCAACTGTGTCGCTTACTGTATCAATGCCGAAATCAGCGTTTGTGTATGTTGTTTCGGCTGTGATCTTAACTGTCTTTTCTGCTTCAACCATTGCGAATGTTACGTTGCCGTCAGCGTCAACCGTTGCAACAGCTTCATCGCTTGAAGAGAACTTAACCGACTTGTCATAAGCGTTTGCAGGTTCAACCGCAACATCAAGCTTGATCTTGTCGCCGCCCTCAGCGTTTGTGGAAGCGCCGATTGTAAGCTTTGTTGCTGCTACCGGCTTAACCGATACTACGCAGGTATCCTTAAAGTCGCCGTCTTTAGTTGCAACTGTGATTAAAGCCTCGCCGATTCCGACAGGAGTTACAACACCGTCAACAACCTTTGCTACGTTTTCGTTTGAAGAAGTCCATGTAACTGATGTATCTGTTGCGTCAGCAGGAGCTACTATTGCTGTGAGTGTCTTGGAAGCTGTGTCGAAACCGTCGCTGCCAAGAGCAAATTCAGCTGCTGCATTGTCTAAGGAAACGCCTGTTACAGGCACTCCGGTCTTTGCAGCCGGTCCATACAGCTTGATGCTGTTTACTGTTATATCGCTGCCGCGCATATAAAAGCCTGTGGTTGCGTATGTAGACGTAAACGGGAAAACAACTGTATAATCTCCCGCATTGTACCAAGTGCAGTCGGTATATTCGTCGGTTCCGCACATAATTGTCTGTCCGCCGCTTGCGCCTGCCGTAAGGCTGACTACAAGAACTCCCTTATCCGCATAATCAGAATATGCCGATGAAACTGAGCTGCTTACCTTAGCTGCCGAATCAGGGGCGCTCCAGCCTACCTCGCCGCTGACGTTGAAATCAACAACGCTGTTCAAATCCAATTCTACTGCGCTTACTTCGGTTATCATACTTATTGACAAGCTCGTAACCGCGATTGCAGCAGACACCACTGCCGAAATCATTCTTTTAAATCTCATTTGCTTTCCTCCATA
>CAKSIR010000043.1 GCA_934462775.1 uncultured Ruminiclostridium sp. | reverse complement strand
TGCAAAAAAGCGCTTTGCAAAGGGATTTTCGCAATCTGCGGATTGCGACTTAGGGCTTTGCCCTAAGTACCCACCACTTTTTGAAAAAAGTGGACAAAAACTTTAAATTTGACTTTTTCGACACGCTGTATTAAGCCGTACTGCTACGGCTTAATTTTTTGAGGTGTAACATGAACTTTGTTGTATCAAACGCACAGATGAAACAGGCTGAAAGAGCTGCAAACGACAGCGGTACAAGCTATCTTGAACTGATGAAAAACGCGGGCAACGCCTGCTTTGAGCGTATAAAAAAGATTGTGGGCGAAATAAGCGGAAAACGCGTTGTAGTCCTTGCGGGCAAGGGAAACAACGGCGGCGACGGCATTGTGATTTCTCAGCTTGCGGCGGACGAGGGCGCAAACGCCGCACTTGTTTTTCTTAAGGGACTGCCTGTCAGCGACTGCGCGAGGGAGTGCTACGCTCTGTACAAAAATAAGGACAGCGCTATTATTTACGGCGAAAACAAGGGTAAAGTCAGGGAGCTGCTTGCAGACGGCGATGTAATCGTGGACTGTGTTTTCGGAACAGGCTTTCACGGCGGGCTTGAGTCGGAAATTGCGGAGCTGTTTTCCTATATCAACAGCGGCTGCAAGGGCTTTAAGGCGTCGGTTGACGTGCCCAGCGGCTGCAATTCCGACACGGGAGAAATTGCTGAAAACGCTTTTAAGCCCGATGTTACCCTAACGCTTGGGGCGGTGAAAAAAGGGCTGTTCAATCACCCCTGCTTTGATTTCTGCGGACATCTTGTGCTGCTCAAAATCGGCATTGACAGCGATTGCTACAACGAGTATGAGGCGGTGCTGACCGACAGAAAAATACTCTCCTATATCCCTGAGCGGGCAAAAAGCGCCCACAAAGGAACCTACGGCAGATTGCTGAATATAAGCGGCAGCGGCTGCTTCATGGGGGCGGCTGCGCTGTCTACAAGGGCTGCGCTGCGTGTGGGAACGGGCATTGTTACTCTTGCGTCCGTAAAAGAGGTCATACGGACCATGGGGGCGGCAATTCCCGAAGCCACGTTCCTGCCTCTTGAATCCGACGAGGACGGATTTATGGACAGCGACTGTACCGAACAGCTTGGCGAAATGCTGCCGAAAGCGACCGCGGTTTCCGTAGGCTGCGGCATGGGAAATAATGCAGAAACGAGAAAAATCGCGGAATATGTGCTGAAAAAAGCGGATTGTCCCATAATTCTTGACGCTGATGGAATAAATTCCGCTGCCGACAATATAAATGTGTTAAAGGACAACAAGGCAGGCTTAATCATTACGCCGCACCCTGCTGAATTCGGCAGGCTGACGGGATTGTCGGCAAAGGCGGTGCAGTCCGACAGAATTTCCCTTGCAAAAAGCTTTGCAGCGGAGCATAACGCAGTCGTGGCGCTTAAGGGCGTCAACACGGTAATTGCTTCTCCCGACGGAAAGGCGTTTGTAAACACCACGGGAAACGCAGGGCTTGCAAAGGGCGGGTCGGGAGATGTTCTCACAGGCATTATCGCGGGACTTACTGCCCAGGGAGTTGAACCGTTCAGCGCAGCAGTGCTGGGTGTGTATCTCCATGGTCTTGCAGCAGACGAGCTTGCAGGCAGAATGTCAATGGCTGGAATCCTCCCAAGCGACGTAATTGAAACACTGCCGTTTGTGATGAAGTGAACAGGTTGTCCTTGAATATTTTTATTTGGGGGCAATTATGAAAAGGACAGTTTTGTGGGCATTGGCGGCGATATTGGCGATTTTGCTCTGTACATCGTGTACGGGGGAAATTCTCCTGCCGCAGCCTCCCGACATGGATACCATGTACAAAATCGGTGCGGAGATAACCCTTGACGACTTTGAGGCGAAAGCGATTATCGAGCGGCACGGCGAGGGGAAATGGACGGTATCCTTTGAGGAGCCATACGCTCTGAGCGGACTTGTGCTAAAGGCTGACGGCGGGGAAATATCCGCCGAGCTTGACGGAATTACCGCCGCCGTAACCGAAAGCGAAGGCTATACGGGACTGATGACGGTTATCCTTTCCGCGCTGGACAACGCGGCTGTCGGAGAGGGCTTTCAGCTTGTCACCACCGACGAGATAATCCAGCTCAGCGGAAAAACGGAGTACGGCGACTATACGCTGAAATTTGACCGCAGCAGCAAATCGCCTGTTTCTCTTGACATTGACGGAAAGAATATCAAGGTCGAGTTTTCAGACATGACGGAAATCTCAGGCGACGCCGACGCGGTGCTTGAGTAAAAGCAATATCGGACCGCTTGCGCCCAAAAAAGGCGCAGGCGGTTTTGTTTTTTGTGCCGAAAAAGCCTGTTGTCCGTTAGCCTTACAATCGTTGTTTCACATAATTTTCTTGCGGCATACAATAAAAAACCATTGAAAAATACAGTAAAATAGTGTATAATAGATTTGATTATCACAATGAGCGCAGGCGCGCTCTACGGAAGGAAATGAAAATATGCTCCATATCGGTCTTGACGTAGGCTCAACAACAGTAAAAATCGCAGTGCTTGACGATGAAAACAACCTTGTTTACAAGAAATATCAGCGTCATTATTCTGATATAAAGAAAACTCTTGCAGAGGTTCTGCTTGAATGTATCGACACGGAAAAGCCCGAAAGGGCGACTATTGCCGTAACAGGTTCAGGCGGTATTTCCGTTTCAAAGTGGCTTGATATTCCGTTTGTGCAGGAGGTTACTGCGGGAACAGTCGCAATTGAAAACATAATCCCACAAACGGACGTTGCGATTGAGCTTGGCGGCGAGGACGCAAAGATTACATATCTCAGAGGCGGTATCGAGCAGAGAATGAACGGCTCCTGCGCAGGCGGCACCGGCGCTTTCATCGACCAGATGGCGGCGCTGCTGAACACTGATATTACCGGACTTAACGAGCTTGCAAAGGATTATGAAACAATCTATCCTATCGCTTCACGCTGCGGCGTTTTTGCAAAGAGCGACATTCAGCCGCTGCTCAACGACGGAGCAAAAAAATCGGACGTTGCCGCGTCAATTTTCCAGTCGGTCGTAAACCAGACTATCAGCGGACTTGCCTGCGGTAAGCCAATCAGAGGCAAGGTCGCGTTCCTTGGCGGACCTCTTCATTACCTTTCCGAATTAAGACAGCGCTTTATCGAAACGCTGAATTTACAGCCTGAGGACATTATCTTCCCCGACAACGCAAACCTTTTCGTTGCAATGGGCGCTGCGCTGTCCTCAAACCGTCAGGAAATAGAAATCCCCGTTTTGAGAGAGCATATTGCAAAGCTTTCGTCGGTAGTTGTTCACGAGGTTGAGCGCCTTGCTCCGCTTTTTGCAAACGAGGAAGAAAAGCAGGCGTTCATTGAGCGCCACAGCAAGAACGTTATTCCCACAGCCGACCTTGCTTCCTACAAGGGACCGTGCTATCTCGGCGTTGACGCAGGTTCAACCACCACAAAGGCAACCCTTATCAGCGACAAGGCGGAAATTCTTTACTCCCATTACGGCAACAACATGGGCGACCCGCTGAAGTCCGTAATCGGCATTTTAAAGGAAATTTACTCGCTTCTCCCCGAGGGAGCGTATATCGCAAAATCCACCGCCACAGGCTACGGCGAACACCTTATTAAGGCGGCTTTGCATATTGACTACGGCGAAATCGAAACAATGGCGCACTACAAGGCTGCCGATAAGCTGCTGCCGGGTGTTGAGTTCATTCTGGACATCGGCGGACAGGACATGAAGTGCATGAGAACAAAGAACGGCGAAATTGAGTCGATTTTGCTCAACGAGGCTTGTTCATCGGGCTGCGGCTCGTTCATTGAGAACTTCGCAAACGCGCTTGGCATGAAGTCCTCTGAGTTTGCGGAAATCGGTCTTACCTCCAAAAACCCTGTTGACCTCGGTTCAAGATGCACCGTTTTCATGAACTCCCGCGTTAAGCAGGCGCAGAAGGAGGGCGCAAGCGTTGCCGACATTTCCGCAGGCTTAAGCTACTCCGTTGTAAAGAACGCGCTGTTCAAGGTTATCAAGATACGCGACCCTAAGGCAATGGGCGAAAAGATTATCGTGCAGGGCGGCACCTTCATGAATCAATCCGTGCTCCGCGCCTTTGAGCTTACCTGCGGACGCGAGGTTGTCCGTCCCGATAAGGCAGGTCTTATGGGCGCCTACGGAAGCGCGCTTATCGCAATGCAGAGAGATGACGGAAAAGGCTCGTCTATCGCACATCTTGATCAGCTTGAAAACTTCACCATACAGAAATCCACCGCTCGCTGCGGAAAATGTTCCAACAACTGTCTGCTGACAATCAGCAAATTCAGCGACGGAACACGCTTTATTACCAACAACCGCTGCGAACGCGGCGCAGGTCTTGGGGGCAAGAAATCCTCGCTGCCGAACCTTTACGATTATAAGTATCACAGACTTTTCGACTACACTCCGCTGCCCGAAAGCGAGGCAAAGCGCGGCGTTGTAGGCATTCCGAGAGTGCTTGGACTTTATGAGAATTACCCGTTCTGGTTCACGTTTTTCACAAACCTCGGCTACTCGGTTAAGCTGTCGCCTAAGTCCTCCCGTGAGATTTACGACATGGGCATTGAAACAATGCCCAGCGAAAGCGTTTGTTACCCTGCAAAGCTGGCTCACGGACACATTGTTTCCCTTATCAACGACGGCGTAAAGTTCATTTTCTACCCTGCGCTGCCTTACGAAATGAAAAACGGCACGACAGGCGATAACCACTACAACTGTCCTGTTGTTGCGACATACAGCGAGGTAATCAAGAACTCCGTTCCCGAGCTTCGCGACCATACAATAAAGTTCATGAACCCGTTCCTGCCTATATACGACAAGGACAGAATGCTGGAGCGCCTTATTGAGGAATTTAACCCTATGGGCATTTCGGGCGCTGAAATCGGAAAAGCGCTCGCCCTTGCCTACGAGGAGGACAGCCGCTTTAAGGCAGACATTCACAAAAAGGGCGAGGAAGTCCTTGAAATGCTGAAAAAGACGGGACAAAAGGGCATTGTCCTTGCAGGCAGACCGTACCACGTTGATCCCGAAATCAACCACGGTATTCCCGAAATGATAAACGGCTACGGCTTTGCGGTTCTTACCGAGGACAGCATTGCGCAGATGGGCGACCTGACGCGTCCTATCAGAGTTGTCGACCAGTGGATGTACCATACAAGACTGTACGAGGCTGCAAGCGTTGTGGGCAAAACTCCTAACCTTGAGCTTGTTCAGCTGAACAGCTTCGGCTGCGGACTTGACGCGGTAACGACCGACCAGGTGCAGGAGATTTTACAGGGCTACGGCAGAATGTACACCGTGCTGAAAATCGACGAGGTAAACAACCTGGGTGCTGCGAGAATCCGTCTGCGTTCACTGATTTCCGTTGTTGAGGAAAGAGAGCGCAGCGGCTACAAGAGCGAATCGCGCTACACAGGCTATGTAAAGCAGCCTGAGTTTACCGCTGCCGACCGCAAGAAGCATACTATTCTTGCTCCGCAGATGGCGCCTATCCACTTTGAGCTGCTTGAACAGGCGTTCCGCTATTCGGGCTACAACCTTGTTGTGCTTAAGGATTACTCAAAGGCGGTGGTTGACGAGGGACTGAAGTATGTAAACAACGACGCCTGCTACCCTGCAATCCTCACGGTAGGACAGCTTATGCACGCGATTACAAGCGGCAAATACGACATAAACAACACAAGCCTGCTGATTACCCAGACAGGCGGCGCCTGCCGTGCAACCAACTACATCGGCATGATTAAAAAGGCGCTTAAGGAGGCAGGCTACGGCAATGTGCCGCTGATTTCGCTGAACTTCGTTGGAATGGAGAAGCAGTCGGGCTTTAAAATTACCGCGCCTCTTGCTATCCGCGCCTTTGCAAGCGTAGTTTACGGCGACCTGCTGGCAAGATGCCTTTACAGAGTACGTCCATACGAGGCTGTAAAGGGCAGTGCGAACGCGCTTTATGAAAAATGGAACGAAAAGATTAAGGCGGACCTTAAGAAAATCAGCCTCAGGAAATACAAGGAAAACATGAAAGCCATTGTCAAGGACTTCAACGAGCTTCCTGTCCTTGACATAAAGAAGCCGAGAGTCGGCATTGTAGGCGAAATCATGGTTAAATTCCACCCTGTTGCAAACAACTTTGCAGTGGATTTGGTGGAGAGCGAGGGCGCAGAGGCGGTAGTTCCCGACCTTATGGGCTTCGTTTACTTCATCTGCGACCATGCAAATTCGCGCCACGAGCTGCTGACGGTTTCCAACTCAAGATATTACTGGAGCAATAAGGCAATCAAGGCGTTCGAGTGGCTTGAAAAGCCGTATAAGGAAGCAATCGAAGGAACAAAGTTCGGCTCCTTCATGAAGATTTCCGAAATGAGAAAGCTGGTTGACGGCATTGTTTCAACAGGCAACATCGCAGGCGAAGGCTGGTTCCTGTCGGCTGAGATGCTTGAGCTACTTGAAAGCGGTGTAAATAACATTATCTGTATGCAGCCGTTTGCCTGCCTGCCGAACCATGTAACGGGCAAGGGCGTTATCGGCGAGCTGCGCAGAAGAAACCCCGAGTCCAACATTATCGCGGTTGACTACGACCCGGGCGCAAGCGAGGTAAACCAGATAAACCGTATCAAGCTCATGCTTGCGCAGGCTATGAAACAGGCCGATAAACAGCCGGATAAGCCGGTTAAGGTTGAGGCGAAGGTAAAGGACGATTATGCTGAATTTGCCGCAAGTAAATAAAATTTACAAAAGCACTTGATTTTTGTCAGATTATGTGATATAATGAAATCAACGTAAATGAAATTTACTTAACTTGAAAGGAAACGGTGACGTAATGAGTGAGATTAAATTTTCCACAGCAACGGATGCTCCTAAGAAAAAGGGCGGCAAAACAGGCTTTGTTATTCTGATTGTTGCAATTGTGCTGGCGGTTGTGATTGTGCTTTTCAACTGCTTTTCAATCGTAAACGAGGGCTTTGTGGGCGTAAAGTACCAGTTCGGTAAAATCACGCAGGATAACCTCAGCGCAGGTCTTAACTTCTGTATTCCTTTCGTTGAGGAAATTCAGCAGGTGGATATAAGAGAGCAGGTTTACTCCCTCACTACCGACGCTTACACCAGCGATACGCAGACGGTAAAGGAGCTTCAGTTAAAGCTCAACTACTACTATGACAGAGCAAAGCTGTCCGATATTATCAGAAATATCGGCGTTAATAACGTTGAAACAAAGCTGCTTGTTCCTAACGTTGCCAAGATCACCAAGAACGAAATAGGCAAGGTTCAGGCTGAGGTGCTTGTCCAGTCGAGAGATCAGGTTCAGACCGCGATTCAGGAAGCGCTGACCGAGGTTCTTGCACCGTCGGGCATTGTTGTAACCGCGTTTGCCCTTGAAAATCTGTCCTTTGACTCTGCGTTTGAGGATTCTATTCAGGCAAAGGTAATCGCCGCTCAGGACGCACTGAAAATGGAGAACAAGACCAAGGAAAAGGAAGAAGAGGCGAAGCAGGTCGTAATCGCTGCGCAGGCGCAGGCTGACGCAACAAAGGTTGCCGCAGACGCGCAGGCTTATGCAATTGAAGTAGTTCAGGAAAAGCTTGAAAACAGCCCTAACTACATTGAATATCTCAAGATAACTAACTGGAACGGCGTTCTGCCGCAGGTAATGGGCAACGAGGTAAATCCGTTCGTTGCGCTTGACGGAACAGACAGCGTTTCCGAAGCTGTTACGCGAAATACAGCTCCGTCGGTAGCCGCTGAATAACATCATCAATCAAATCAATGCAGACCGCATGGGCAGAATATGTCCGTGCGGCTTTGCCGTGTAAAGAATAGGGGAAGAAAATGGATTATTTGTCCTTGAAAAATAAAGCGCTGGAACAGTATTTCAGCCGCACAAATCCGCAGCAGCGACAGGCGGTTTTCACCACCGAGGGCGCTGTGCTTATCATTGCAGGCGCAGGTTCGGGCAAGACCACCGTTCTCTGCAACAGAATTGCAAATCTGCTGCTTTTCGGTCAGGCGTACAACTCTGACTATGTTCCGCAGATTTCGGAGGAGGATATGCAGTTCCTTGCCGAATATGCAGAGGGCAGCGCCGAGAAGAACGATGAAACCGCCGAAAGGCTTTCCTCAATCGTTGCGGTAAATAAGGTTTTCCCGTGGAAAATTCTTGCGGTAACGTTCACTAACAAGGCTGCCGCCGAGTTAAAGGACAGACTGACCCGCATGGGAGCGCCTGCCGCTGACGTATGGGCAAGCACATTCCACTCGGTGTGCGTAAAAATACTCCGCAGGGATATTGAAACTATCGGCTACAAAAAAAGCTTCACCATCTACGACAGCGACGATTCCCTCCGCGTTATCAAGGACTGCATGAAGTCCCTGAATATTTCAGACAAGCTGGTAAGCCCCAAGGAAATACAGACCCTTATTTCCCATGCAAAGGACAAGCTGACAGGTCCGTCTGCGTTTACTGCCCCTGAGGGCGCGAAAAGGGATTTCCGCTTTGAATCCGCTGCGGCAGTTTACACCGAGTATCAGCGCCGTCTTAAAACAGCCAACGCTCTTGACTTTGACGATATTATAATGAAAACGGTGCAGCTTTTCGAGTTTTCTCCGGAAACGCTGACCTATTGGCAGAACCACTTCCGTTACATAATGGTGGACGAGTATCAGGACACCAACATCGCTCAATACAAGCTGGTTTCGCTGCTTGCAAAGGGCAGCGGCAACCTGTGCGTTGTAGGCGACGAGGACCAGTCAATCTACCGCTTCAGAGGGGCTACTATCGAGAATATCCTGCGCTTTGAGGACGAATTCAACGCGAAGGTTATCAAGCTCGAGCAGAATTACCGCTCCACTCAGACCATACTTGACGCAGCTAACGAGGTAATCGGCAACAACACTCAGCGCAAGGCGAAAAGCCTGTGGTCGGACAACGGCAAGGGCGAAAAAATTTCCGTAAACCGCTTCAGTGACGAGCAGGGAGAGGCGCGGTTTGTTGCCGAAACAATCATGAACGGAGTAGCTGACGGCGGAAGCTTTTCCGATAACGCGATACTGTACCGCACAAACGCTCAGTCCCGTACGTTTGAGTATGCGCTCAGCAAGCAGGCGATACCTTACATTATCATAGGCGGCACAAGGTTCTACGAGCGCAAGGAAATCAAGGACATGATTGCTTATATGTCCTTTGTGAACAATCCTTTTGACACGGTGCGCCTTAAGCGAATAATCAACGAGCCGAAACGCGCAATCGGCGAGGCTACGCAGGCGGAAATCGAGCGCATTTCCAACCAGCTCGGAATAAGTCCCCTTGAGGTAATGGAAAGAGCGGAGGAGTTCGCGGCAATCTCCAAAAAGACAAAGATTCTCCACGAGCTTGCGGACGTTTTCAAGCAGCTTATGAGCAGAAACGACTCCCTTGACGGAATGATTGACGATATACTGTCGCTGACGGGGTATGAGAAAATGCTGGCGGCGCAGGGTGACGAGGGAGAAGCAAGACTCCAGAACATCAAGGAGCTTAAGTCTGCCATAGTCAATTTCTGCGAGGAAAATCCCGACGCAGAGCTGTCTGATTACCTTGAACAGGTTTCGCTCATTTCCGACCTTGACAGCTACGAAGAGGGAGATGACAGGGTCGTGCTGATGACGATGCACTCCGCAAAGGGTCTGGAGTTTGACACAGTGTTCATCGTTGGCGCGGAGGATAATCTTTTCCCGTCATACAGGAGCATGGCTGACCCCATGGAGCTTGAGGAGGAAAGACGCCTTGCCTATGTTGCAATTACAAGAGCAAAGCGCCGCCTTTACATCACCAACGCAAGACAGCGTTTGCTTTTCGGTCAGACAGGCAGAAATAAGCCGTCCCGCTTTATAAACGAGATTCCCGACGAACTGGTCGAATACAGCGAACAAAGCTTTACAGGCGGCACTAACAGGTTTGTAAAGCCGAAGGTCGGTTATTTGCAGGCTGCCGCAAAGGGCTCGCGCATTGAGAAGCCGGTTGCTTCCGAAATCAAGAGCTTTTCCGACGGCGACAGGGTAACTCACAGGATTTTCGGCGATGGAACAGTGCTAAACGCAGAGGCTATGGGCAACGATACACTGCTTGAAATTGCGTTCGACAGGGTAGGAACCAAGAGAATTATGGCAAATTTCGCTAAAATTGAGAAAATAGACTGACAAATAGCGGAAAACCTATTGAAATAGCGTCACCCATATAGTATAATTTATTTGTATTTGATTTAAGCGAGGAGTGGTGCAGATGAAGAGAAGGCTTTGCGTTCTTATGACGTTGGCGGCTCTTGTCTGCGCCGCTTGTTTTTTCAGCCTACATTCGTACGCCTACATAGACGAATATCAGTTTCTTGCAGGCTACAGGCAGATAACCTACAACGACAGCAACGGTCTGCCCTCCTGCGAAATCAACGCCATGACGCAGACAAGCGACGGCTATATCTGGATCGGCACTTATAAGGGGCTTACCAGATTTGACGGCACAAGCTTCGTCACCTTCGGCGAAAAAGAGGGCTTTACGGGAAACAGCGTCCGCGTCCTTTTTGAGGACAGCAGAAAACGGCTGTGGATAGGCACCAACGACGACGGCGTGATTCTCTATAATCACGGCAAATTCACTGTTTACAATACCGACAGCGGCATATGTTCGAACTCGATCCGCGCAATTGCCGAGGACAAGGACGGAAACATAATCTGCGGCTCCTCCGACGGCCTTTTCCTTATAAGTCCCGCCGATGAAATCAGGAAGCCGAAGGATAAACGGGCGGCGGAGCTGTACGTTGTCAGTCTTGATATTGACGAGGCGGGCAATATATACGCAGTCAGCAACGCAGGACAGTTCTATTTCTGCGACGTTGACAGGACTTTTTGGGATTGCTCCAAAATGGGCGGACTTGGCAAATACGAGCTGACAGACGTGTGTGCAATAGACGAAAAAACCGTTCTGCTGGGTACGGCGGAGGACATTGTTATCAAGGCTTTCATTGACACCGAAAACAAGAAAGTATCCGTTGAAAAATACCTTACTCCAAACAGAACGAACATATATAAAATATATCCTGATGTCAACGATTCCGAAAAAACCTGGGTTTGCTGCCAGAACGGCATTGGCTATTTCGACAGCGGCATGAATTTTACGGCGGTTGACGGACTTGCCATTAAATCGGCTGTAAATAATATGTTTGCCGATTATGAGGGCAACTATTGGATTTCCTCGACGGCATACGGCGTCATTGAGCTTACGAAAAGCGTCTGCACCGATTACTTCTTTGCAAACAACCTTGAAACTACCCCCGTAAACGCCGTTACGGAGTATTACGGAGAAATTTACATCGGTACCGACAGCGGTCTGACCATTGTAGATGTTGACGGCAATCAAATACACAATGAGCTTACCGGCGAAATAGGCAGCGCAAGAGTGCGTTCGCTGTATGTTGACAGCAGCAATCAGTTGTGGATTGCGACTTACAGCGATGGCGTATTCCGCTATAACGGCGAAAACAGCTCCTACTCCCGTTTCAGCCGCAAAAACGGACTTATCGGCAATAAAGCCAGATGCTTTGAGGAGCTTGCAAGCGGCGTTATGGTAGTTGGAACTACTGACGGAATCAGCTTTATTTGGGACGGCAGAGTGCTTGCAAACACCGACCTTGCGCAGATAAACAGCAATTATATGCTGTTTCCCGAAACCTTTGTGCTGGCTGTCGCCGAAGATGATAACGGCTGCCTGTTCGTTGCAACCGACGGAAACGGAATTTACGCCGCAGCCAAAGACCAGCTTATTCATATCTCCTCTGCGGACGGACTTTCGGGGGACGTAATTTTAAGGCTGTGTCCCGACGAAAGAGGCGGCGGTATGTTTGTCGGTACGGGCGCCGGTCTTGACTATATTACCGACGATTTTCAGATAAAAAACCTTGCCTCCTTTGACAATTCAAGTATTCTCGACATAAGGATAACCGATGACAGCCGAGTATGGCTGCTGACCGAAAACGAAATTTACATAATAAATTACGATGAAATTTTCGGCGAGTTTACCCCTGAGGTTATCGGCAAGTCCAAGGGATTTTCCTCCAACATCGCTTCAAACGCGTGGAACATGATAACAGACGACGGCGATTTTTGGATTTGCTGCTCAGGCGGCATAAATATTGTCAAGACCGACATTTCCGACGATGAGGTGCCTTTCCTGCCTGAATCCGCAATAAACAGCGTCAGCGTTGACGGCGAGGAAATGGGCAGCGGAAAATACAAGCCTATAACCGTAGATTCAAAGTCGCTCCGTGTGACTATTGACGCGGTGGTGCTTGCTTTTGGGCTTGACGATGACATTCTGGTTGAGTATCAGCTTAAAGGGCTGGAAAAAGAGCCTGTTGTGGAAAAGCTGAGTAAGTTCCGCAGTTCGCCTGTTTCCTACACAAACCTGAGCGGGGGAAATTACACCTTCACTATCCGCACAACCGACGGCAAAGGAAACTACGGCGGCACGGCTTCCGTTCAAATAAACAAGGAACCGGCAGTCTATGAGGAAGCGTGGTTCCTTCCGCTGCTGTTTTTGGGATTTGCCGTAATGGGCGCCGCCTGCACGGTGATAACATTCCGTATTGTTCAGCGGGTTCATAAAAAGAAGCAGCTCGAATACCGCAAAATCACTATGGAAGCGGTTACGACCATTGCAAACACTATCGACGCCAAGGACAGCTATACCCGCGGTCATTCGGTGCGCGTTGCCATTTACTCAGCGGAAATAGCCCGCAGAATGAAGCAAAGCAAGGAGTTCGTGGAGAACATATACTTCATGGGATTGCTGCACGACATTGGAAAAATCGGTATTCCACTTGAAATTCTCAACAAAAAATCAAAGCTTACCGATGAGGAATACGCGGTTATCAAGACTCATTCGCAGATTGGCTATGAAATTCTCAAAGGCTTTACCGCCATTCCAAACGCCGCCATAGGTGCAAGGGACCACCACGAGCGCTATGACGGCAAGGGCTACCCTAACGGCCTTAAGGGCGATGAAATTTGTCTGGAGGCGCGAATTATCTGCGCGGCGGATTCCTACGACGCAATGGCGTCAAGGAGAGCTTACCGTGACGGGCTGCCGAAAAATCTGATTCTGTCGGAGTTCCATAAGTGCCGCGGCTCGCAGTTTGACCCGATGATTGCGGATATAGTAATCAAGATGATCGAGGAGGATTACTTCTCGACAGTGGTGGAGGATATAAACGCAATACCCGATATTGGTGATATTTACCATATTGAATAGCGTTCACATAATACAAAAACATGAACAGCCTTGTCTGTAAGTCGGCATGGCTGTTCATTTTTGCTTTTGATATGAACAAAATGTTTGTATAAATCCGTCAGAACGTGTAAAAATATATCCAAAATGTAATACAAAAGGAGAATTATACAAAATGGATATATTTGATGACAAAGTTGAAATGCCTATGGGGCTTGGAATGGCTCTTGCGCGAAACACTGAGGCAATGGCTTACTTTTCAAGCCTTACTCCCGCTCATAAGCGCGAGATAATCGAGCATACCCATGAGATTGGCTCAAAAAAGGAAATGCAGCGCTTTGTTGATTCGCTGGCAAAAGGCGGATATTAAACCAGAATAGGCTGCAGCTGCTTTCCGTCCAAGGCGGCGATTATTGCGTCCTCGGTGCGGTCAAAATCAGCCATGAGAGAGGTGGGCTTTTTTTCGGCGTCGTCCTGCCTCATTGGTACAAAGAAATAGTTTTTGAAGTTCATCAGGGCGGCAATGTTTTTTCCCGACCCTGCCAGCGCGTCATTGGTGGCGATGGAAAGCACCACCGGGCGCGCATTTCTTATGTGGCTCTTGACCGCCATTGTGACTGGCGTGTCGGTAATGGAGTTTGCAAGCTTTGCAAGGGTATTTCCCGTGCAGTTTACCACAAGCAGCACGTCAAACATCTTCTTTGGTCCCACAGGCTCCGCGTCCTCAATGGTGTGTATCACTTTGTGTCCCGTTGTAGATTCAAGGCGGTCGATATGGGCTTTTGCGCTGCCGAATCGGGTGTTAATTCCGTAGGCGTTGAAGGACATTATCGGGTATATGTCCGCGCCGCTGAATTTCAGCCGCTCAAGCACTTCAAACGCACGGCTGAACGTGCAGAAGGAGCCGCACATTGCAAAGCCTATTTTAAGGTTATCGCTCATTTCCGCTGCCTCCTTTCTCGCTGATAATGTTGCGGATTGTTGAGGCGATTATTTCGCCTGCCGTAACGGGAGCGGTTTTGCCGGGCAGGGAAAGCGCCCAGATTACGCGAACTCCCACGTTTTTTGCAAGCTCCATGTCGTCAATTCCCGTTTTTGACGCAAGGTCGATAATCAGGCAGTCCTTTTTTAGCAGCAGCAGCCGTTCCCTACCGAATATCCGCGCGGGTACGGTGTTAAGTACAATGTCGAACTGCGGCAGACGCTCCTCAAGCTTGTTTTTATCAATGAGAGAAACGGTTTTGCAGCCCTCTGCCTCAGCCCATGCAAGCTGCTCGCATCTGCGCGCACAGACGGTCACATCGGCTCCCAGCGCCTTGAAGCGCGGAACAAGCGCTCTGCTGATTCTGCCGTATCCCGTAACAAGCACAGACGAGCCTGCAATGGTGGACGCCATTTCGCGCAGAGCTATCTCAATTGCGCCCTCGGCGGTGGGAACGGCATTCATTACCTGCAGCTCCTCCCTGCAAAAATAGTCAATGAGAGTGTAGCCCCGTTCTGCGCACAGCTGAATCAGCGCAGGACATTCCTTCCCCGTGAAAATAACGGCATTGTCTGCGGCAAATTCGGGGATTATATCGATGGGAATAGGCTTTGCTGAGTATGGCGAGCTGACGGTTTCCCCGTCAACGGTCAGAGGCAGCGGAAGAACGATGCAGTCCGCTTTTACGGCTGTTCGGAGGATAGGGAACTCGCATGGGATTTCAATGTTTTCAAAGCCGTAAGCCATGCACCTGTATTCCTTGTTGAGCCGTTTTGCAGCATATATCATTCTCAGGTCACCGCCTAAAAAAATAAAGCTGTTCATATAATCATCCTTTCATCAGGTCTTACATTCTTGATTATAATATGATTTTGAACAGCTTTTTGTGATAAATGAAAAAGCCGGGGTGGTGAAACCCGGCTTTTTCGGCAATATAAATTTATTATATTGTGGGGAGAGAAAAAATGTGGTAAATCTGCCTTTCGGCAGTGAGTGGAAAGTGGTGAAGTTTCCACGCTTTTAATTGTAACATAAATGTAAATAAGTTACCTTAATTTAACCTTACATTCTGCCGTTTAACCTTACAAATATGTAAGGTTGACTATGTTTAATTGTTATAACAACATAATTCTTTAAGAATAGTGTTTTTGGGCAGGAATTTTTGTAAGTTCCACAAAATACCTCTTGATTTTTTTCAAAAGTTGTGGTACAATATGTATTGTCATTGAAATCACGATTCCGCAATATGCGGACATGAATATAGGCGTAATGCCGCAAAAACAAGTAATCTATGATGACAGCGTCTGATAAAATGTAAGCAAGACAGCCTGTTGGCTAGACAGTTGTTGAAAACCGACAATATGTTGAAATTTACAGTGAAATTACGGCGTGAAAATTCAGAATTACTTATAAAAAATCCCGCTGCTACTCAGAGCAGCGGG
>CAKSIR010000042.1 GCA_934462775.1 uncultured Ruminiclostridium sp. | reverse complement strand
CGGCTATGACGAGGCGGGTCAGCTCACCGAAAAGGTACGCAGAAAGCCATACTCGGTTATTCTCTTTGATGAAATCGAAAAGGCGCACCCTGATGTGCTTAACATTCTGCTCCAGATTCTTGACGAGGGCAAGATAACCGACGCTCACGGCAGAACGGTAAGCTTTGAAAATACCGTTATCTGCATGACTTCAAATGCAGGCTCAAGCGACGGCTCAACAGGCATGGGCTTTGGCAAGACAGAGGGCGATTTGTCCAAGGAAAAGGTAATGAAGGCGCTGCGTTCGTTCCTTCGTCCTGAGTTTATGGGAAGAATTGACGAAATCGTTGTGTTCAACCCGCTCAGCGAGGAAAGCTATGCAAAGATTGCAAAGCTTATGCTTAACGAAATGGTTGAGCCACTTGCCGAAAAGGAAATCGCACTTAACGTTGACGACAGCGCGTACAAATACATTGCCCATAAGGCATTCGGCGGCAAATTCGGCGGACGCGATATTCGCAGAGTTATCCGCAAGGAAGTTGAGGACAAGGTTGCAAATCTTATCATCGACAGCGGCGAAAACGGCATAAAGTCAATTTCCATCAAGGCAAACGATGACAATTCAGCGCTGGTGATTGAATGAAAAAAGCGCTTATTACAGGCGGAACAGGTGCAATAGGCTCTGCGCTGTGCGAGGCTTTTTCCAAGGATTACGAGGTTATTTTCACCTATAATCACAATGAAAAGGCAGCGGCGGAGCTTGCCGCACGCATAGGCGCAAGGGCGGTGAAATGCGATATTTCCGACAGAGAACAGGTTGACGCGCTTTTAAAGGAATGCGGCGGCTGTCAGGTGCTTATAAACAATGCAGGAATTTCGGAAATCGCTGTTTTCTCCGACATTACTCCCGAAAAGTGGGACAAAATGATAGACGTGAATCTGACGGGCGCATACAATGTTACACACGCGTTTCTGCCGTTGATGATTCACAAAAAGGACGGAGCGATTATCAACATTTCTTCCGTCTGGGGAGTTTACGGCGCGTCCTGCGAGGTGCATTATTCCGCAGCCAAGGCGGGACTTATCGGCTTTACAAAAGCTCTCGCAAAGGAAGTCGGACCGTCGGGAATACGGGTAAACTGCATTGCTCCCGGGGTTATCAGCAGCGAAATGAACGCTCATCTGTCCGCAGAGGAAATGCAGGAGCTTATCGATTCTACGCCGCTTATGAAAATAGGCACGGGTAAGGATGTCGCCGAAGTTGCGCTGTACCTTGCAAACGCAGGATTTGTCACAGGGCAGACCATTGGAGTCGACGGCGGTTTTTATTGAAATACAACTGAATACGGAAAGCCTGAGGGGAACAAAATCTTCTCAGGCTTTATTTTACCTGCTTGTCATAATCCGTCCATGCTGTTCATATAATCAATTGACAATATGAACACGGAGGTATTATATGGAACTTAAACTTACAAAAGAGCCCGTTTTCCTCAGTGAGGTCATATATGACGGACAAACCGAGCAGGGAATTGAGTTCGACTACGTTCTGCCCGATTATTACCCTGACATCTTCAGAATATTGAAATGCAGCATTGTCCCGTCAATTGTGTCCTATTCTGTTTCGGGAAGCCAGCTAACTTATGACGGAATTGCATGGATCAAGGTGCTTTATCTTGCGGAAAACAGCAGCAGAATCAACTGCGTAGAGCAGCGCTACACCTACTCAAAGACGGTGGATTTAGGCAAAAGCGCCGACAATCATATTGTGAAGATTACGCCGAAAACCGACTACTGCAACTGCCGCGCCGTAAGCGGAAGAAGAATTGATGTTCGCGGTGCGGTGAGCTGCAAAATCAGGGTTACTTCCGCAAGGGAATCAGAAATAATCACAGGCGCCGAGGGCATGAACGTGCAGGTTCACAAGGCAAACGTGAAATACTGCGGCAGAAAGCTCAGCACAGGCAGGCAGTTTGCAATCCACGAGGAAATTGAAACAGGAGCAGGCGGCGAGGGTATTTCATCTATTATTAACACCGACTGCCACGCGGTGGTTTCCGACTGCAAAATCATCTCAAACAAGGTGGTAATCAAGGGCGAAGCAAAGATAAAGGCGCTGTACCTGACGGGCGGCGATGAACAGCACGCGGAGGTTATGGAGGCGTCAGTGCCTATAAGCCAGATTATGGACCTTGACGGCGTTACCGAAAACCACTTCTGTTTTGTGACGCTTAAGATTATGGACTGCGGTCTTGACGTAAAATCGGGGGAGGAAAACAGCAGAATCCTTAACTGCGACCTGACGGTTGACTGCAACATAATCGCTCAGCAAGAAAGCGAAATCACGCCTGTTGACGACGCGTATTCTCTTGATTACGATACAAGCTTTGCTACCTCGGTTTTCAAGACCGAATCCTGTCCTAAGCCTATTGAGCAGACGCTTATTCTTAAAGGAACCGTTGAGTGCAGCGAGGGAAACCTTGTGGAGGTGCTTGACTGCCGCTGCGATATAAGCAATGTTTCAATGCGAAACAAGAGCGACCGCGAAATTGCGGTAACAGGTCAGATGAATCAGCAGATAATCGGCAGGCTTGACAGCGGAATGCCTGTATTTGCGGAAAAGAACGAGCCTTTTGAAGCAGCGATAGAAATTGAACCTGCGCAGACTGAAATCAGCTTTGACATTGACATTCAGCCATCGGGAACAAGTTACAGCATAGGCTCTGAAAACAGCGTTGATATGCGTATTCAGCTAATCGCAAGAGGCTTTGTGTATCAGATAAATTCGGTAGCGGTGATTACCGATATAAGCGTTGATAAGGATAAGCCCAAGACCAAGGAAACAGAATATACCCTTAAAATGTACAATGCGTCCGACGGAGAGAGCGTGTGGGATATTGCAAAGCGTTTTAACACCCTTGAAAGCGCGGTTATCAGCGAAAACGGCTTAGAGGACGATGTAATTTCAGGAACGGCAATGCTGTTGATTCCACTGTATTGAGAAGCGGGAGGAATATATGACAAATTCCATTTATCAGGATATTGCCAAAAGAACTGACGGCAATATTTATATAGGTGTTGTAGGACCTGTACGGTCGGGCAAATCCACTTTCATCAGCCGCTTTATGCAGTCGCTGGTAATTCCCAATATCGCCGGCGAATTTCGCAGGGAAAGAGCGGTTGACGAGCTGCCGCAGTCAGCTGCGGGAAAAACCATTATGACTACCGAGCCGAAATTTGTTCCGGAAGAGGCGGTTACGGTTTCTCTTGACGATAATACCTCAATGAACGTGCGGCTTATCGATTGTGTCGGTTACATTGTCCCCAGCGCTATCGGCTATATTGAAAACGAAGCGCCGCGAATGGTTATGACTCCATGGTTCGAGCAGGAAATCCCATTCAACATGGCGGCTGAAATCGGCACGCAGAAGGTTATAAACGAGCACTCCACAATAGGGCTTGTCGTTACCACAGACGGCAGCATTACCGATATACCGCGGGAGGAGTACGAGGAGGCGGAGGAACGCGTAATCAATGAGCTGAACGCTATCGATAAGCCGTTTGTAGTAATTCTCAACTGTCAGAAGCCCAAAAGCCGCGAGTCTAAGGTCCTTGCCGACCGACTTTCCGAGAAGTACGGCAAGCCTGTAATTCCGCTTAACTGCCTTGAAATTGACGAGGACGACATAAAGGACGTTCTGACCGAGGTGCTTATGCAGTTCCCGATTAAGGAAATAAACATAAGAATCCCTCGGTGGATGAAAGCTCTTGAGAATGGGCATTGGCTCAAAAAAGCGGTTTATGACGCGCTTAAAGACTTTGCGGCAGGCATTCACAACATGAGCCGGATAAAGACGGTAAACTGCGCACTGACGGAATGTGAATACATAACCGACTGCGCGCTTGACAGTATTGATTTGGGCAAGGGTGCAGGCTTTATCACCGTAAACGTGAAGAACGAGCTGTTTTATCAGATTTTAGGCGAAACAACGGGTCTTGAGCTGCATGATGAAAGCGACCTTATGCCGTGCATGATTGAGCTTGCGGCGGTGAAGAAGAAGTACGAAAAGGTGCAGAGCGCTCTTGACGAGGTTGAAGCGACCGGCTACGGAATCGTTATGCCAAGCATTGACGAGCTTAAGCTGGAGGAGCCTGAAATTGTAAAGCAGGGCGGAAAATACGGAGTTCGTCTGAGGGCAGAGGCGCCGTCTATTCATATGATGTCCGCACGGATTAACACAGAGATTAGTCCGATTGTAGGAACCGAGCGGCAAAGCAAGGACCTTGTGATGTATCTTCTCAAGGAGTTCGAGGAAAACCCGACGAAAATCTGGGAAAGCAACATCTTTGGAAAGTCGCTCCACGACCTGGTTACAGAGGGACTTCATACAAAGCTGTACCGTATGCCCACAGACGCGCGAATGAAGCTGCAGGAAACAATCGAGCGTATAATCAACGACGGCTGCGGCGGTCTTATCTGCATAATTCTGTAAGGCACAGCCTTAGTGTTCATATAAATATCCGACAGGG
The DNA here is from genome assembly GCA_934462775.1 of uncultured Ruminiclostridium sp. Taxonomy (GTDB): domain Bacteria; phylum Bacillota; class Clostridia; order Oscillospirales; family Ruminococcaceae; genus Ruminiclostridium_E. The sequence goes on along the minus strand of CAKSIR010000042.1, from coordinate 11,635 downwards.
AATTATCTCTGTCGGATATTTTTGTAAAATAAAAACGGCTCGTCTGATAACAAGCCGCAAAAGGTAGATAAACGTTTTCTGTTATTGAATTTTACTGCTGCTGAACAAGAACCCTTCCTCTGAACTGAAGTCTGAGCTTGTCGGAAATAAGCGCGATAAATTCCGAGTTTGTGGGCTTTCCTCTTGAGGTATGAATCGTGTAACCAAAGTAGTTGTTAAGAACGTCAACATCGCCTCTGTCCCATGCTATTTCAATTGCATGACGAATAGCGCGTTCAACCCTTGACGAGGTTGTGTTGTACTTCTTCGCAACAGTAGGGTAAAGCAGCTTTGTAACCGAGTTAATCATTTCGCTGTCGCTTACGGAAAGGAGAATCGCCGTGCGGAGATACTGATAGCCCTTGATATGCGCAGGAATCCCTATCTGGTGGATAATGTCGGTAACTATGTACTCAACGTCCTCGGGCAGCGCTCTGTGCTGGCTGTAAGACATTGCGCCGCTGTCGGCTGCTGCGGCGTTGCTTCCGATCATGTTCTGGATTCTTGCGCAAAGCGTCTTTGGCTCGAACGGCTTTACCATGTAGTACTTTGCGCCTGCCTCCATAACCTCTCTTTCAACCTGCGGAGAGTCGTAGTTTGCGATAACCATTGTAAGCGGAAGCTTGTCGCGCGTCTGCTTGATCTCGTTTATGAGCGCAACTGCGTCAAGCTCAGGCATTTTAGCCTCGATAATAAGTACGTCGGGCATATCGTTCTTTACGGATTCAAGAATAACCCTGCCGTTTCGCTGTCTGGTTACTGCGAACATTCCGGATGTTTTCAGCAGGTTTGCCCACGCAATACCCTGTTCAGGCGTGTCGTCGCCGATCAGCACTTTTGTTTTGTTTGTCATTTTTCTACCTCCAAGTTGTTATTACTTATTTATAATACCATAATAACAAACAAATTGCAATACCCTATTAGCAAAAAACACCAAAGTACAAATAAAGCTGCAAAAATGCCTTTATAAAGCGGAAAAACTCATTCTTAACCGTAAAATGCGTCAATCGTAAAAGGCTGTTTAGTGTAAATATTTGATATTTTATAGTAAAAATATATAATGATTTGTCGAAAAATGTCGAAAGAAAATATAGAAATATTGAAATGCTAATGTAAATGTGGTTAAACAACAAAAATATGAGATATTATATTTGATTTTTGTCAAGTTATAATTTGTCGAATTATGTCGAAAAAGTTGAAAAAATAAGTCCGCTTCGTGTTGTTCATACAAGCAATTCAGCCGCAGGAATCCCGCGGCTGAATTGCTATGCAGCTGATATTTCTAAGTCCTTTCCGTTGATGCCTGTCTGACAGCTGTACATATTTTCTGCGAAAATTGCATAGCCTCTCGTTGTGTCGTTTACAAAAACATGGGTAACAGCTCCTACCAGCATTCCGTTTTGTATTATCGGGCTGCCGCTCATTCCCTGAACTATACCGCCTGATTTTGACAGCAGCTCAGGGTCGGTTATTCTGATTATCATGTTTTTTACAGCTTTGGAGCTGTTGTAGTTGATTTTTTCTATTACAATGTCATATTCCTTCGGTTCTGTTCCGTTTACGGTGGTGAGGATTTTAGCTTTGCCTGTTTCTGTTTCCTGCTTGTAGCCCATCGGCATTGCCGCAGAGATAACAGGCGCGTAATCCATTCGCCCGAAAACGCCGCATTCTGAATTTATCATAATGTTTCCGCTTGCGGACTTTGAAAGGAACGTTCCGCTGAGCTCGCCGGGATTTCCCGAGGTTCCCTTGATTATGCTGCTTATACTCACGTTTACAATTGTTCCTTTCAAAACGGGGAGCAGAATCCCGGTGTCAATATCGCACACTCCATGTCCAAGACCGCCGTAGGTGCCGTTTTTTTCATCAAAGTAGGTTACTGTTCCGATACCCGCGCAGCTGTCCCTTGTCCACATTCCCAGTTTGTAGCCGCCGTCCTTGGCGGACTTTTCGGGATATGCGGTAAAAGTCAGCTTTTTGCCATCGCGCTCCGCCTCAATGATTGTGCGTGCAGGGTTCAGCTCAACGGCCGGTGCAATGTCGCTGCTGGAGGTGATTTCAGCGCCGTTGACCGATTTTATAATATCGCCTGTTTTTATGCCGCATTCACTTGCAGGGCAGCGCTGTCTTTCTCCGTCAACATAGCCTAAGTCTGCAACGACCGCCCCGTCTGTCAGTATCTTTATGCCGAAAGGCGTTCCGCAGGGCGTAAGATACGGCCGCTCGTTTTCCGTCACATTAACATTTTTTATAGGGAACGCGCCGAACAGCATAAGCTGCACGCTGCGGGAGGACGCTCCGTCCGAAAAAACAGGTACGGTCTTTTCAACGCTCGCCGCCTTAATTGGAACGACTGTTCCGAGATTTAGCGTCGAGCCCTTGGATATACAGAAATTGTCAGGAAGAACAACGTAATAGAAGCCGATTATAAGGCATAATATTAACGTCAGCAGAATAAAAACTATGCCTGTTGCTTTTATTGTTTTTCTCATTGGTTACTCCCGAATTTTTTTGAATTTGAATTTCAAATCCTGATAGTAATATTAGCAGCAGGCAGGTCTTTATAATAGGAAGTTTTTAAATTTTTTTATTGCCTTTTTCGTAAAATTATGCTATGATTGATTTAATAAAACGCTTGCTTATGCAATGCGGGAGTTTAAAAAGAGGTAGTAAATGAAAAAGGCTATATCAATAATCCTTAAGGTTCTCATACTTATCCTGACCACTATATGGGGCGTTGTTTTAGGTGTTTTTGCACCGCTTTCGGTTATGTTCGGCGACATTGTAAGAGATGAAATCGCGCAGAGTCCGATTATTGTCGTATGGCTGCTTAATTCGATAATATGCTATGTGGGCGGAACGGTGCTTGTTATGCTGAACTGCACAAGGATTGCGGCAGCTATGCACACGGTGGGTCTTGTTGTAACGCTGTGTATTCATGCGGCGTTCAGTCAGCTGCTGACTTCAATAAACGGCGGCGTGCTGCCTGTAATGTATATGCCGATAATATTTGTTTCGATTCTGTCGATCATACTTATGGTGATAACCAACTGGAACAGGTGGATGAAAAAGGCTGAGGAAAAGAACGCAGCCAAGTATGATGAAGCTCCGTCAATTCTCGGCGGAACTTACAAAACAGAGGAAAAACCCAAAAGCAGAAAATAAGCTTATTGAAAGGACGTGTTTTTATGGCGCTTCTTGAAGAAAATATTCAGTTTCATCTTAAAGTAACAGCCGAGCAGGTAGGCAAGTATGTAATTATGCCCGGTGACCCCGGACGTGTTCCCGAAATTGCAAAGTACCTTGACGGTGCGGTGCAGATTGCGCAGAACAGAGAGTACAATACATACACGGGAACGCTGCTTGGCGAAAAGGTCAGCGTTGTATCAACAGGCATCGGCGGTCCCTCCGCAGCAATCGCAATGGAGGAAATGATTCGCTGCGGCGCTCATACATTCATCAGAATAGGCACAAGCGGCGGCATCGACCTGAAAGTTGCAGGCGGCGATTTATGCATTGCCAGCGGCGCTGTACGCGCAGAGGGAACAAGCAAGGAGTATATTCCTGCCGAATATCCTGCCGTTGCGGATTTTGACGTTGTATGCGCTCTTCGCGACTCGGCGGCGGAGCTTTCCGCAGACGCAGACGGCAACCGCTACCATGTTGGAGTCGTTCAGAGCAAGGACAGCTTTTACGGCGAAATTGAACCCGAAAAAATGCCTGTTGCAAACGAACTTACGGGACGCTGGAAAGCCTATGTAAGCTGCGGCTGCCTTACCTCTGAAATGGAATGTGCGGCGCTGTTTTCCGTTGCAATAGCAAGGCACGTCAGAGCAGGCGGAGTGCTTACCGCTTTGTGGAACGTTGAGCGTTCCAACGCAGGACTGCCCGACCCTGTATGCCACAGCACGGAAAGAGGCATTAAGTGCGCTGTCGGCGCAATAAAACGTTTAATTGAAATGGATAGAAAAAATGGCATTTGATTATATATTATTCGACCTTGACGGAACGCTGACCGACCCTTATGTGGGAATTACCGAATCGGTGAAATATGCGCTGAACTTTTTCGGCAAGCCAATCCCCGATGACGAGGCTTTAAAGCAGTACATAGGTCCGCCGCTGATTTGGTCCTTTAAGGAGCTTGCCGGAATTACCGGCGACGATACCGTAAAAGCGGTGAAAAAGTACAGAGAACGCTATGAAACGATCGGCTGGAAAGAAAACGCTCTTCTTGACGGTGCGGAGAAACTGCTTGCCAACTTAAAGAAAAAAGGAAAAATTTTAGGGCTTGCAACTTCAAAGCCGGAGAAAACCTCGATACAAATTCTTGAGTATTTCGGCATTGACAGGTACTTCGACTTCATGGGCGGTGCGTCAATGGATTTAACGCGCAACACAAAGGTGCAGGTAGTTAATTACACGCTGAAAAATCTGGGCGTTGCCGATTTGTCGAAGGCGGTTCTTGTTGGCGACCGGCATCACGACATTGACGGAGCAAAAGAAGCGGGAATAGCTTCAATAGGCGTTTTGGTAGGCTACGGCAGCCGCAGTGAGCTTGAAAATGCAGGCGCTGATTATATTTGCGAAACTCTTGCGGACGTTGAAAAAATAGTGTGATTTACCATTTATAAATGCCGTTTTCGGTGCAATCATATTAAGGCAACACCGCAGAACAAGCGGCATTGTCAATAAATAACCGAAAGGACGATTTAAAATGGGAACAGAGCACAAAAATACAGCTATTGAATGTTCGATTGAAAACTGCAAGCATCACTGCTGCTGCGCTGATTATTGCAGTCTTGACAAGATTAAGGTAGGCACGCATGAATGCGATCCAACCAAGATTCCTTGTACAGATTGTCAGTCTTTTGAAATGAAGTAATATAAAGCGGCGGTGAGCTTTCACTGCCGCTTTATTTTTCCGTATAAAATCAACTATAATTTCTTGTGCATTTCTACACAAATTTCGCTGCAACTATTGCAAATTTTATACTATTATAGTATAATACTTACTAAGATTGAACTTGAATGTCTTTTTGCAGGGAGTGGAACAGATGGGACAAAAAAAGAGAGATGACAGGCTGTCGCCGGCAGTTACGGGATTCGTAGCTGTACTGGTTATTGTTCTGATTGTTCTCTGCGGCGTATTTGTCGGGCTTATCAATAAATCTGTCGAGGAACAGACGAACGGGTTCGTTGAAGAAATGACCAAGTACAGCCAAATGACTGTCGACGAACGAATTTCCACAAAAATAGGCATACTTGAGGAAAAAGCGTTCATGCTCAAAGGCGCTGAAGAAATGTCTGACGGTGAAATTGTCGAAACGCTTAACGATCTCATGTCTGACAATAAATTTGATTATATTTTCTTTATAAATAAAAAGGGTGAAGCGTATACCGGATTTGGAAAAGGAACAAAAAAAGCCAACGGTCTGTATTTCAACCGTGTTTTGAAAGGTGAAACCGTAGTTTACGAGGAGCTTCCTGACAGCGAAAAAACGGTATATGTGTATTTTGATATTCCGGTCAGAAATGTAAACGGCGAAATAATCGGTGTAGAGGTCGGCAGGATACTGAAAGAAAAATTCAGCTCTGAGCTTATGTTCAATGTACAGAATACAGTCTGTGCAGCCTGTGTTCTGGATAAGAACGGCGAGGTAATTCTCTCGCCTGAGAACGAACAATCCCTGTTTTCGACAGGAGATAACGTTTTTGAAATGAATTATTTCTCAGACGAGGAAGGACGCAGCATAAAGAATAATATGCAGCTTACCGATTCAAGCGGCATTACATACGTTGACACCAATACCGGCAGATATATCGTAGGTTACAGTCACTCCGACCTTGACGACAGAACTGTGCTGATTACGTTCCCGTATGAATGTGTAAACAGCACGTCTAACCTTGTGCGCACATACGCTGCTGTGTTTGCAATCTGCTTTATAATCGCGTCTATCGTCTTTATCGGAGCGGTTACCGTAAGCTTTTCCATATCAGTGAAAAAGCTTAAGGAGCAGACTGAAATAAGCGAACGTCTTGCTTATGTGGATTCGGTAACAGGGTTCGGCACATGGAACAAGTTTGAGCAGACGCTGTCTACGCTGCTGGTCGATCACAGTATAAACTATGCAGTGGTTTCTATTGATATTGACAAGTTCAGAGCCGTAAACGATATGCTCGGACACGAGGGCGGCGACAGCATTCTCCGCGAGATTGCGCAGGTAATCAATCGCAGCCTTACAGACGATGAAACGTTTGCGAGAAATAATTCGGATCTTTTCTATCTTTTGGTTTCGTATAAGGATAAGGAAGAGCTGCTGAAAAAAATACATAATATTATCAACGACGTTGACTATCAGATCACCGATTTCAAGGTTTTACTTTCAATCGGTATCTACATGATAACAGACCGCAATATGTCTGCAAGAAAAATTGCGGACCGCGCGGATCTTGCAAGACGTTCCGTCAAAAACAAGAACGAGTCGGCATATGCATTCTTTGATAACGAAATGCTTTCACAGGTTCGCGAGGAAAAGGAAATTGAGAACATTATGGAGCAGGCTCTCGAAACGCGGGAGTTCAAGGTTTATTATCAGCCTAAGGTTTCCCTTGACAACAAGAATGACATTGTAGGCGCAGAAGCTCTTGTTCGCTGGATTCGTCACGGAGAGGTAATTCCGCCGGGAAGATTTATCCCGCTGTTTGAAAAGAATCACTTTGTTCTCCGTCTGGATATGTACGTTTTTGAAGAGGTTTGTATTCAGCAGAAGCACTGGATAAACATGGGCAGAAAGCCGTTTGTGATTTCGGTTAATATGTCGCGGGTTCATCTTCAGGACGCAGGATTTGTTAATAAGCTTGCGGAGATTTGCAGGAGGTACAATGTTCCGCCTGAGGTTTTTGAAATTGAAATTACCGAAAGTGCCGCGTTTGAAAACCTCGATGTGCTTGAAAGAGTGTTCAAGGAGCTTAAGGAATTTGGCTTCCACATCTCAATTGACGACTTCGGTACAGGCTATTCTTCGCTGAATATGCTGAAAAATCTGCCTGTTGACGTACTGAAAATCGACAGGGAATTTTTGTCGGGCGCTGAAGAAAATAAGCGTGCCTGCGATATTATCGCCCACGTTATTTCCCTTGCTGTCGCTTTAAATATGAAAACCATCAGCGAGGGTATTGAAACTGAAGAGCAGGCGCAGCTGCTGACAAAGCTTGGCTGCAACATGGCGCAGGGATTCTATTTTGCAAAACCTGTTCCTGTTGAGGAATTTGAAAAGCGCGCTTACGGTGGAGCGGAAAGGACGTAAATGATTAACGAGGATACACTGAAAGCAATTGCGGAAGCGGTCGATAAAACAAGCCGTTCCATGTTCAATGCAATAAAATATGTTTATATTGTTTCCGACGAGGATTTCTACAATCAGAACATTAAGGACATAATGAAAATCGGACTGAACGACATTATGGATCCGGACTGCTATAAAAATCTTGGCATCGCCTATGATAAAAACAAGCTTGGCGAGCTTGAATCGGAAAAGTTTGCGGAGGCTGTGAGCATTTTCCGCTACACGTTTGCAATCCGTATTCCGTTTATGCGCAGGGTGATGAAAAAATTTCCGCTTAAAGACGGTCAGATAAAGCAGCTTTACGCCATGATTTCCGAATACGGTATGTCAAACCCCGAAAGCATTGTTGAGTACGACATGAAAGCTATGATGAACCTTGCAAAGCATAAAAAGGAAGAACCCGTTTTTGACGGCGGCTGGTTCAGACGCTGGGTCTACACATACAGCCGCGAGCTTTCTGCAATTAACAACAGAAACCTGTTTACCCTTGGCTGCACAGACGCAATGTTCCCCCTTTATTACTCGGCGCTGCAGGATAAAATTACAGAAATAGTGCAGGAATAAAAAATAAACGCTGTTTGTTGAAAAACATACGGCGTTTAATTGACATTTAGGGCAAAAAGTGATAAAATATAATGCGAAATAAAGTAAAACAGGAGTTTACTCCGAGGAAGGATACAGAAAATGATTAAGCTGACACTTAAAGGCGATACGGTCAAGGAAATCGAAAATCCGATGTCCGTTATCGACATTGCTCACGAAATCAGCGGCGGTCTTGCAAGAGCAGCCTGTGCCGGAAAGATTGACGGCGCTGTCTGTGATTTAAGAACAGTTGTTGACAAGGACTGCAAGCTGGAAATTCTTACTTTTGACGATCCCGACGGCAGAAAGGCGTTCCGCCATACTGCATCTCATATACTTGCACAGGCAGTTAAAAGACTGTACCCTGATGTAAAGCTGGCAATCGGCCCTGCAATTGAGGACGGTTTTTACTACGATTTTGACGTTGAGAAGCCATTCTCGCCTGAGGATTTACTCAAGATTGAAGCTGAAATGAAGAAGATTGCAAAGGAAAATATTGCAATTGAGCAGTTCCTTTTGCCGCCTGACGAAGCGGTTGCAAAGCTTGAGGCGGAGGGCGAACCGTATAAGGTTGAGCTTTGCAGGGAACACGCTGACAAGGGCGAGCCGATCTCGTTCTACAAGCAGGGCGATTTCACAGACCTTTGCGCAGGTCCGCACCTTATGACAACCGCACCGGTAAAGGCTGTTAAGCTTACAAGCTGCACAGGCGCTTACTGGAGAGGCAGCGAAAAGAACAAGATGCTGTCCCGCGTTTACGGTACTGCATTCCCTAAGGCAAGCGAGCTTGAAGAGCATCTTGCAAAGCTTGAGGACGCAAAGAAGCGCGACCACAACAAAATCGGCCGTGAGCTTGAATACTTCACAACCGTTGACGTTATCGGTCAGGGTCTGCCGATTATGCTGCCCAAGGGCGCAAGAGTTATTCAGCTTTTACAGCGCTTTGTCGAGGACGAGGAGCAGAGAAGGGGATACCTTCTTACAAAGACTCCTTTAATGGCAAAATCCGACTTATATAAGATTTCAGGACACTGGGATCACTACAAGGAAGGAATGTTTGTTTTAGGCGACGAGGAAAAGGATAAGGAAGTGTTCGCGCTTCGTCCGATGACCTGTCCGTTCCAGTATCAGGTATATCTGAACAGACAGCGTTCATACCGCGACTTGCCAATGCGCCTTGGCGAAACGTCTACACTGTTCAGAAACGAGGACAGCGGCGAAATGCACGGATTAATCCGCGTTCGCCAGTTCACGATTTCAGAGGGACACCTTATTCTCCGTCCCGAACAGCTTGAAGAAGAATTCAAGGGCTGCCTTGAGCTTGCTAAGTATATGCTTGAAACAGTTGGCCTTGGCGACGACGTTTCATACAGATTCTCTCAGTGGGATCCCAACAATACCGCAAAGTACGAGGGTACGCCCGAACAGTGGGACGAGGCTCAGGCGCTTATGGGCAAAATCCTCGACCACTTAGGAGTTAAGTACACAATCGGTATTGACGAGGCTGCGTTCTACGGACCTAAGCTTGATATTCAGATCAAGAACGTATTCGGCAAGGAAGATACGCTTATTACAATTCAGATCGATATGCTGCTTGCAAAGAAGTTCGGCATGGAGTATGTCGATGTTGACGGCACAAAGAAAATGCCGTACATTATCCACAGAACTTCGCTTGGCTGCTATGAGCGTACACTTGCGCTTATCCTCGAAAAGTTCGCAGGCGCTTTACCGCTCTGGATTGCTCCTACACAGGTAACAATCATGCCTGTTGCCGACAGACACAATGATTTCAGCTACGAAATTGCCAATGCTCTTGAAAAAATGGGTATTCGTGTTGAGGTTGATACAAGAAGCGAGAAAATCGGATTTAAGATTCGCTCCGCACAGCTTGAAAAGGTGCCTTATATGCTGGTTATCGGCGACAATGAGGTTGAGGCTCACAATGTATCTGTACGCTGCAGAAAGCGCGGAGATATTGGTAAGATGTCTGTTGAAGAGCTTTGCGCTATGTTAAAGAAAGAAGTAGACGAAAAGACTATTATCTGATAATCTTTTTAATCACGGATAAATTTCAGGAGGTGCAGTTATGGGCATGGGAATTGAAAGCTATGTTGCAAATTTATCAATGCAGATGTCACAGGCGAACGTTCAGAACGCTTTGAACGTTAAAATGGCGAAATCTGTGCTTGACAGCACAGAGGCAAATGCAATGCAGTTTGTTGAAGCGCTTGCGGATATGCCTGCTCCTGCTGCCGGAGAAATTGGCGGTTTGCTTGATATAAGGGCATAAAAATCAGTCGGTCTTGAAAAAGGCCGACTATTTTATAACTATCACAAATAAAGCGAAAGGGAATTTTATGAAGAAGCAGAAATATACTCACCTTGTAGATTTAGACAGCTTTTCGGTTTCGCAGTGGAACGAGATTATAAAGCTTGCGCACGATATAAAGGAAAATCCGCACATTTACGTTGGCTCGTGTCATGGAAAAATCATGGGAACGCTGTTCTATGAGCCGTCAACAAGAACGCAGATGAGCTTTCAGAGCGCAATGCTCAGACTCGGCGGTGGAATTATCGGTTTTGATAACCCGTCAACATCGTCAGTATCAAAGGGCGAAAATCTTAAGGATACCACCAAGATTGTCAGCGGATATTCAGACATCATGGTAATAAGACACTATCAGGAGGGCGCAGCAAAGGCGGCGGCATTAACCGCTGACTGCCCCGTTATCAATGCAGGGGACGGCGGACATCTTCACCCAACCCAGACCCTCACCGACCTGCTTACTCTTAAGGAGGAGAAAAAACGCCTTGACAATCTGACGGTCGGTCTTTGCGGAGATTTAAAGAACGGCAGAACCGTACATTCCCTCATAAAAGCCCTTTCCTGCTATAAAAACAACAAGTTTGTCCTTGTATCAACCGATGAGCTTAAGCTGCCGCAGTACATTAAGGACGTTATCAACGCCAGCGGTAAGGAATATGTTGAGGTTAAGTCCCTTGAGGAAGCAATGCCGCAACTTGACGTGCTGTACATGACAAGAATTCAGCGTGAGCGTTTTGCAAGCCCTGAGGAATACGACGCGCAGAAGCACGTTTTCTGTCTTGACTCTGAAAAAATGAAGCTTGGCAAGAAGGACCTGGTTGTTCTTCATCCGCTGCCGCGAGTTGATGAGATAGCGGTTGAGGTTGATGACGACCCGCGCGCAATGTATTTTAAGCAGGCGAATTATGGTATGTATGTCCGCATGGCGCTTATTTTGCAGGTGCTTAACTATGATGTAAAGACCGCTCCTCTGCTTACAGGCGTTGTCAGAAACGACGTTACTTGTACAAATCCAAAGTGCATTTGTCAGACTGAAAAGTATCTGCCTCATAGCTTCCGCAAGGTGGGAGATATACTTGAGTGCGAGTATTGCGACGAGAGAATCCTGCTTGAATAAAAATAACGCAGGCTAAATGGCGTAGTCATAAAGAAGTAAATCCGGAGAAGAAGTTATATCATCTCCGGATTTTGTTTTATATTCTGTTCGGAAAATGGGAATATGTATCAGCGATTATACGAATTTTTCGATGTTATATATAATAAGTCATATTTACCTCATGGCAGTCTTGCTCGTCCACCACATCGGTTTCCTCAAACCCCATTTTCTCATATATATGCTTCG
>CAKSIR010000041.1 GCA_934462775.1 uncultured Ruminiclostridium sp. | reverse complement strand
ATGTTAAGCACATCAGGGTGCGCCTTTTCAATTTCATCAAAGAGAATAACCGAGTATGGCTTTCTGCGTACCTTTTCGGTCAGCTGACCCGCCTCGTCATAGCCGACATATCCCGGAGGCGAACCAACGATTTTGGAAACGCTGTGCTTTTCCATGTATTCGCTCATATCAAGTCTGATAAGCGGATCTACCGTATCGAAAAGCTCGCTTGCCAGCACCTTTACAAGCTCGGTCTTGCCCACGCCTGTCGGTCCTACAAAAATGAACGACGCAGGACGTCTGCGGGCGGAAAGCTGTACTCTCGTACGCTTAATTGCGGCAGCCACAAGCTCGCAGGCCTCGTCCTGACCGATAACCTTGCTCTTGAGAACATCCTCAAGCTTGCTCATTTTCTTAAACTCGGTTTCCATTATTTTTGAAGCAGGAATACCTGTCCACAGCTCGATTACAGTGGAAACATCCTCCTCGGTAACGTTAATCTGCGTTACGACAGGCTCAAGCTCCTTAATACGCTCGTCATTCTTTGCCTGCAAGGTCTTAATTTCAGCCATGCGCTCATAGTTGATGTTCTCGGTTTCCTGGGACAGCTTACCCTGCTCCGTTTCAAGCTTCTTCTGATCAAGCTGCAGCTTTTCATACTCGGTAAGGTCCTTGTTCTTTATGCTTGCGCAGGCACACGCCTCATCAAGCAGGTCGATTGCCTTATCGGGCAGGTATCTGTCGGTAATGTATCTTTCGGAAAGCACTGCACAGGAGCGGAGAATAGAGTCGGAAACGTGAATCTTGTGATGCTCCTCATAGTAGGACTTGATTCCCTTTAACAGCTCAACAGTGTCGTCAATGCTCGGCTCGTTGATTGTTACAGGCTGAAAACGGCGTTCCAGTGCGCTGTCCTTTTCAATGTACTTGCGGTATTCATTGAATGTTGTTGCGCCGATTACCTGAAGCTCGCCCCTTGAAAGAGCGGGCTTGAACATATTTGCGGCGTTCATTGTGCCTTCATTGTCGCCGGTTCCCACAAGATTATGAACCTCGTCTATAAACAGCAGGATATTGCCCGCGTTCTTGATTTCCTCAAGAAGCGACTTTACGCGGCTTTCAAACTGTCCTCTGAACTGTGTTCCTGCTACAAGGGCGGTAAGGTCAAGCAGATACAGCTCCTTGTTTTGAAGCCTGAACGGAACATCGCCCGAAACAAGCTTCTGCGCAATTCCCTCCGCAATCGCAGTTTTGCCGACGCCCGGCTCGCCTATAAGGCAAGGGTTGTTCTTGGTTCTGCGGGAGAGAATCTGGGTAACGCGGTATATTTCCTTGTCACGTCCGATAATGCGGTCAAGCTCGCCGCGTCTTGCCTTTTCGGTAAGATTAGTGCAGAAAGTATCAAGGAATTTATGCTTTTTGTCTTCCTTTTTCTTCTTGTCCTTTCTCTTTTTATCGTCTGTATTGTCGGATTTCAGGCTGTCGCTGTCTGATTTTTCGCCGCCGAACAGGCTCTGCAAAAACTGCGGAACCGTTCCTGCTCCGCCCGGCATGAATCCGTCAACATCGTCGTTATCATCGGGATTTGCTTCATCATCGCCGAAAATCGCCTTATAGCTTTCCTCAAAATCCTCGTCGCTTATTCCCATCTGTTTAAGATAGTCGTTTACCTGCGGAACGCCAAGCTCCTTAGCGCATACAAGACAAAGTCCCTCGTTATGCTTTTCTTCGCCCTGCATTGTCGTAATGAATACAACGGCAGGCCTTTTCTTGCATCTTGCGCACATCATCATAGTTGTATCAACTCCTTTTCTTTGTTCTATATTATCAATTTAAAAAATCGAGAAACTCAAAATTATAGAAATATCTGAACGCAAATGATTTGTCTATTGTGATTGTGTTCAGGAAAATAAGCTCGTTGCCGGTCAGTGCAATAATAACCTGCACGATTATGCAGATTATGCAGATAACAATAAACGCTTCAACAACGCCCAGCACACCGCCAAGCAGTCCGTTTACCGTTCCGAGAACCGGAATTTTGTTTATGATTTTTGTAGTTTTGATTATAATGCTTAATATTATGATTATTATAGCAAAAAGGATTGCAAAAATCAACGCTCGCAGCGGTATCATCACGATAGGCTTTACTATGCCGTCGGTTATTGATGAACCGACGTCGGTATTCACATTCAGCAATGCCAGCGCAATATCCGAAATTGCTGTGTTGTCGCCGTTTTCAACCGATTCGGAGAACTGTCCCAAAGCCCTTGGCAGAGCGTTTGTAAAGGACTCGGCAACATCGGTAAACATTCCGTAAACTGTGCCGTTTTCCGCAGCCGAAGCAAGCGTTCTTGCAAAAATCAGCTTGCCAAGGTCGTTGTTTTCAAGCTCTGATTGTGTGAACTGAACCGTTCCCACCTTCAGCGCCGATATGTTGGTTTCGTCCGTAATGCCGAATGAGCTTAAATCAACCTTGTCAATGCCCGTCTGCGAAAAATCAACCTTTGAAAGGTCGAGAGTTGCTTTTCCGGCAGAATCGGGAGTAAGGTTAAGCTCGTCAAGGGATTTGCCATTAACTGTTATCCTGCTTGTATCAACCTTCTGAAGGTCAACAATTATATTGTCGCCCAGATATTTTGTAACCTGTTCGTCAATTTGCTGCTCGACAGGCGCTTGAATAAAGCTTGTATAAGCCCATGAGGAAATGCCGTCGCTCAGCCACAGCGCGCCGAAAAATGCGACAAAAACCGAAACAAAACCCAGCAATGCCGCTACAAAGCCTTTTTTCCAGCACTTGAATATGATTCCTATTGCAACCGCCGCAAGTATTATGTCGTATACCCAAAAAAACTGTGTTCCCATTATCCTACCCTTTCTGTTTCAACCTTGTCATAGCCAAGGAGATAGTAACTGCCTCCGATTTTCACGAAAGCGGAATACTCTTCGTTTAAGTTTACCCTGCCCGTTTCGTTCAGGTTCCTGTCATAGCTTACTGCGTCCTCTCCCTCAAGGGCGTAGACGCCGCTTCCGTCCGCAACAATATCAACCGTATTTACCGCCACCGCTATGCTGCCAAGAACGTTCATTTCCTCGTCAAGCGTCAGCAGAATAGTATTGCTTGTAGAGATATTGTTTATGAGAATCGCCGTGAAGTTTTCCTCCATTGCGGGACAGATAAGGTTTCCGGAAAAAGAATAGCTGCCGTTAAAGGAGCCGTCCTCCTCGCTGAGTGAAAAGCATACATTGTCGCAAAGAACGGTCACATTCCTGCCCTTAGCTTCAACAGCGCAGGGAATGCTGTTTCCGACCGTTGAATACTTCCATACCTCGTTTTCGCTGCCGCTGATGTTGAATTTATACACGCTGCAAACAATGTCGCCGCTCTGAACGCCGATGGTTGTTACAATAATACTTTTTTCATCATCGGTAAATGCCACCTGCATTACATTTTCATCAACAAATTTTCTGGTGTATTTCCAGTTGCCGCTGCCGTCAAATACCTTCACAAGGTTCGAATATTTCGGAGAGGTTGTAACAATCGCACACAGGTCGCCTGAACTCAGCGCTCCGTAAACAATCTTTTCATCAACTGTCTGTGAGTAGATGCGGCTTGTTTTATTGTACAGCGAAAAGTCGTAAGCGCTTTTGTCGTAAAGCAGTATGCGCTTGTCGTTAGCGCGCTGAACCGCGTTTGTGTAGCCGTGCTTTAGGGCGTATATCTGACCTCCGCCTGTTGTATATGTGTATAAATATGTATCCGTCAGTAAAAGGAAGTTGTCGCCGAAAGGGGCGAAGGAGTAGGAAGCGCTTCCGGGAAGCGTTACAGGAAATCCAACGTCCTCTGAGGTTCGGGTATCTATCTTTGAAGCGATACCTCTCAGCGGTTCAAAAATCGTTCCCGCATTTGTCCAGATAAGAGCAATTCCCGTCAGAACAAGTCCCACCGAAATGAGCTTTATAATGTTATTTTTCTGCCTGCGCTTTTTTCTGTAAGCAATTATATCGTTAGGCGATTTTTTTGTTTCAACCGCCTTTTTCCTGCTTTTTCCCAAGAGGTTCGCCTCCTTTGCTTAATAATAAACCTTGTTAAGGTACAGTCCGCAGGGCGCAAGGGTCTTGCCTGCTTTTTCCCTGTTGCCTGTTTCGAACGCTTCAAGCACGTCCCGTTCGGTGCGCTTGCCCTCGTTCATGAATATCAGCGTTCCTATGATTATCCGCACCATGTTGTGCAGAAAACCGTCGCCGCTTACATAAAAGTTTACGAAATCTCCGTCCCGCTCAACGCGGCAGTCGTGAACCGTCCGCACTGTGCTTTTCAGATGTTCCTTTGCCTCGGCTTTGCAGAACGCCGCAAAATCATGAGTTCCCACAAAAAGCTTGCAGGCTTTCGCAAGGTACTCGTCATCTAATTTATACGGATAATGAAGCGCTAAATTCTGCGAGAAAACATCGCGCTGTTTTGCATTGTTCACGCGGTAAAGATATTCCTTGCCCTTTGCGTCAAAACGGGCATGAAAGCCTTCGTCTGCGTCCTCGCACGAGATTATTGCAATATCAGGGGGAAGAATAACGTTCATTCCCTTTACAAAGCCATCGCAAGGAATTTTGCTGTCAACGTGTGAATTGAACCAGAACTCCTTTGCATGAACCCCCGTATCGGTTCTTGAGCAGCCGTTAATGCTGACCTGCTGCTTAAGCAAAGCCGACATTTTTTCTTCAACCACATTCTGTATGCCCACAACGCCGTTCTGCCACTGAAAGCCGTGGTAATTTGTACCGTTATACGCTATACAAACCTTTAAATTTCGCATTTTACCTCTTAAAATACAATGTTATTTACAATAACAAAGCCGAATACGACAAGCACAAGCGCCGCTGCCGCATAGTCAATCGGGGAGGATTTAAGCTGTCTGAGCCTTGTTCTTCCCTCTCCGCCGCGGTAGCAGCGGCATTCCATTGCCATAGCAAGCTCGTTTGCGCGCTTGAATGCCGATACGAAAAGCGGAATAAGAATCGGCACAAGAGCCTTAGCCTTTTTCAGCAGCCCTCCCGTATCAAGAGAAGCGCCTCTCGCTTTCTGCGCCATCATAATCTTGTCGGTTTCCTCCACCAGCGTAGGAATAAACCTCAGCGCAATGGTCATCATCATTGCAAGCTCATGCACGGGGAAATGGAGCTTTTTCAGCGGAGATAGCAGGCTTTCTATTGCGTCTGTCAGAATAATAGGCGATGTGGTGTAGGTCAGCAGCGACATTCCCACAATAAGGCAAACTATTCTTATTATCATGAATATGGAGGTTTGGATTCCCTCCCGGTAAACAGTGAATATCCACCAGTCAATCAGCGGTGCGTCCGCGCCTTTTATAAAGAAAAGGTTCAAAACGGCAGTGAAAATCACGATAGGCACAATTGGCTTTAAGCTTTTCAGCATCAGCTTAAACTTAATGCCGGAAATGCCGTAAACCATGAAAATGAAAATTGCCGCTACCGCAAGGCTCATGAAATTCTGCGCGACGAACAGCATTACAACATAAATTATATCAAGCACTATCTTGAATCGGCTGTCCATTCGATGGATTATTGAATTTCCCGGGAAATACTGACCTATGGTTATATCTTTTAACATTCTCGTTTTCCTTTAATCTGTTCCAGTAGTCGCTGCTTGGCGCGTTCTATTGTGTATACATCGTCGCCTAAGTCAACGCCGTGTTCCTTTAGCATAAGACTGAGCCTTGTAATCTGCGGAACGTCAAGACCAATCATCTGAATTTCCTTTGACCTGCTGAACACCTTGTCCACGTCCTCGTAGCAGAAAAGGCGTCCTCTGTTCATTACAAGCACCTTATCTGCGTATTTTACAATGTCCTCCATTGAGTGAGAAACCAGCAGGATTGTTGTTCCCGAATTTCTGTGGTACTCGGAAATCTTTTCTAAAACAGTATCCCTGCCTATCGGGTCAAGACCTGCCGCAGGCTCGTCAAGAATGAGAATCTGCGGCTCCATTGCGATTACGCCTGCAAGAGCAACACGTCTTTTCTGACCGCCCGATAAATCAAAGGGGGAACGCTCCAGCATTTCGTCTGTAATTCCCATGCTCGCAGCCGCTTCGCGGACGCGCTTGTCTACCTCCTCAGGCGAAAGCTCCATGTTTTTCGGGCCGAAAGCAATGTCCTTATAAACGGTTTCCTCAAACAGCTGGTGTTCGGAATACTGGAAAACCAGTCCGACCTCAAAGCGTATATCCCGTATGTTTACGTCCTTTGACCAGATGTTTCTGCCGTTGATTATTACGTCGCCGCTTGTCTGCTTTAAAAGACCGTTAAGGTGCTGTATGAGGGTGGATTTGCCGCTGCCTGTATGGCCGATAATTCCCACAAACTCGCCCTTTTCTATTGTTACATTTACATCGTCGACAGCGGTTGTTTCAAAAGGCGTTCCAACACTGTACTTGTAAGTGAGATTTTTCGTTTCAACTGCGTTCATTAAAGCACATCCTTTCCAAGCAATTTCAGAATATGCTCCATGCAATCCTCTTCTGTAATTATATCCTGCGGAATGTCAATTCCGTCCTTGCGGAGTTCATAGCAAAGCTCCGTTACCTGCGGCACGTCAAGTCCGACTGCCTTTAAGTCCTCAACCTGCGAGAAAATCTTTTTCGGCTCATCGTCCATTATTATGCAGCCCTTATCCATTACAATAACGCGCTCCGCCCGGGCGGCTTCCTCCATGTAGTGAGTAATATACACGATGGTAATGCCCTTTTCCCTGTTCAGCTTCTTTATGGTTGACATAACTTCTTTCCTGCCCTTAGGGTCAAGCATTGCCGTAGGCTCGTCAAGAACGATACAGTCAGGCTCCATTGCAATTACGCCTGCAATGGCAACGCGCTGCTTCTGACCGCCTGAAAGCTGATGAGGACTGTGTTCGCGGTATTTGTACATATCAACCGTTTCAAGCGCCTCGTCTACTCGTCTGCGTATTTCGGCAGGCGGTACGCCTAAGTTTTCCAGTGCAAACGCAACGTCCTCTTCAACGATTGTGGCTACCAGCTGGTTATCGGGATTCTGGAAAACCATTCCCACGTTCTGGCGCACATCATAGATTCTGTCGTCGTCAGCCGTGTCGATTCCGTTTACATAAACCTTGCCCTTTGAGCCAACAAGAATACCGTTGAAGTGCTTTGCAAGAGTGGATTTGCCGCAGCCGTTATGTCCTAAAACAGCCACGAACTGCCCTTTTGGTATCGTTAAGTTGATGCCCTTTAAAACCTTGTTTGACTCTATAACCTTTCCGTCGTCGTCCAGTGTCTGATATTCAAATTCAAGGTCCTTCGTTTCAATAATGTTCACAATTTCTCCTACCATAGCCGTCTTTTACAAGCGTTAAAAGCGGTATGTCATTAAGATTCCGATTATTCAAATTTTACAATTGCAGTGTTTCCGCATGGAATCGCCAGTCCTGTCTTCTGTACAGGCAGTGCAATTTCCTGTGCGTCAACGTCTATTTTGTACTTCTGACCTACCGTCATTTTCAGCAGATAGCCCATTACAGACGGAGAAAGTCCTGTTGTGTAGCTGTTGAGCAGCAGGAATAAAGGCTTATCGGAAAGAACCGCCGTACACCTGAGCATAAGCTCGTAGATGCAGTCCTCAAGCTTCCACATTTCGCCGTTTGTTCCTCTGCCGTAGCTTGGCGGGTCGAGTATAATGCCGTCGTACTTGTTTCCGCGCTTTATTTCTCTGCCGAGGAACTTCATAGCGTCGTCAACTATCCAGCGGATAGGCTTGTCGCGCAGTCCGCTGAGCTCGGCGTTAGTCTTTCCCCAGTCAACCATGCCCTTTACCGCGTCAAGATGACACACCCTCGCCCCTGCATTTGCGCAGGCAAGAGTTGCTCCGCCCGTATAGGCAAACATATTCAGCACGTTTATTTCCCGCTTTTCCGCGGTGATAGCTTCGCGGATAAGCTTGTCGCAGTAATCCCAGTTTACCGCCTGTTCGGGAAACAGACCCGTATGCTTGAATCCCGTCGGCTTTACCATAAAGGTCAGATCCTTATACTTTATGTTCCAGCTTTCGGGAAACCTCTTGAGATATTTCCACTCGCCGCCTCCGCTTGACGAGCGGTAGTAGCGCGCGTGAGGATTGCTCCACTGCGGGTCGGGGGCGGGATTTTCCCATATAATCTGCGGGTCGGGACGTACAAGGGTCACGTTGCCCCAGCGCTCCAGCCTTTCGCCGCCCGATGTATCGATAAGGCAGTAGTCCTGCCAGTTTTCAGCTATTCTCAATATTTTCTCCTTTATCGGCAAAGCTCCGATTTGATAACGTCTGCTATTTTGTTTGCCCAGAGGGTTATATCGTCCTTGCTCTTACCCTCGATCATAACGCGGACAAGAGGCTCTGTTCCGCTTTCGCGGACAAGAATACGTCCGTTGTCGGAAAGCTCCTTTTCAGCGCTTGCAATTACTGCAAGAATTGAATCAGTCTTGTTCCAGAGTCCCTTTTTATCCTCTGTGATTTTAACGTTGAGCAAAATCTGCGGATAGTCCTCAATGTCCTCAACCAGCTTTGAAAGCGGCTGTCTTGTTACCGAAACAAGTTTCATAAGCTGCACCGCCGTAAGCTGACCGTCGCCTGTCGTTGCATGGTCAAGGAAGATAATGTGTCCCGACTGCTCGCCGCCGATGTTGTAGTTGTTAGCCAGCATTTCCTCAAGCACATATCTGTCGCCGACCTTGGTGCAGACAGTGTTTATGGAATTTTTTTTCATAAATCCGTGGAAACCGAGGTTGCTCATTACCGTAACAACCGCCGTATCGTTTTTCAGCGTACCTGTTTCCTTCATATACCTTGAAATAATTGCAATCAGCTTATCGCCGTCCACAAGCCTACCTTTTTCGTCAACCGCAAGACATCTGTCAGCGTCGCCGTCAAACGCAACGCCGAAATCGCAGCCGCGCTCAACTACAACCCTCTGCAAATTCTCAATGTGAGTCGAGCCGCAGTTGTCGTTGATATTGCAGCCGTCAGGCTTGTCGCTTATCATTATTACGTCAACGCCAAGCTTTGTGAACAAAGCCTCAGCCGTTGCGCTTGCGCTGCCGTTTGCGCAGTCGATTGCCGCCATAAGCCCGCTGAGATTACCGTCGATGGTGCTTTCAAGATGTTCGTTGTACTCGCTTACCGCGCCGTACATGGTTCTTATTCTGCCTATTTCAGTGCCGTTTTTAAGCTGAATCTTTTCAGGCGTGTCAAGAATAAGCGCCTCGATTTCGTTTTCAACCTCGTCAGGCAGCTTAAAGCCTGTGTTTGAAAACAGCTTTATGCCGTTGTATTCAACCGAATTGTGGGACGCGGAAATCATAACTCCTGCGTCAGCCTCATAATATTTCACAAGATACGCAACCGCAGGAGTCGGCACAACTCCCAGAAGCTCAACGTCAGCGCCTACCGACGCAATTCCTGCCGCCAGTGCGTTTTCAAGCACGTCCGAGGAAATACGCGTATCCTTTCCGATAAGTATTTTCGCCTTTTTGTGCGCAGGCTTATGCTTTGTAAGCACGATTGCAGCGGCTCTGCCTATGTTCATTGCCATTTCGCAGGTAAGCTCTGTAATGGCAACTCCTCTTGCGCCGTCTGTTCCGAATAATCTACCCATGTGTTCTCCTAACCTTATACCCTTATATAAATGTCTGCTGTCCGTCCTGCTCAAAGCCTAAATGCTTGTATGCAAGGGCGGTTGCAACTCTGCCGCGGGGCGTTCTGCTTATAAATCCAAGCTGCATCAGGAACGGCTCGCATACGTCCTCCAATGTAACCGATTCCTCGCCAAGGGCGCTTGCCAGCGTTTCCAGTCCCACCGGACCGCCGTTATATCCTTTTATAATCATTGTCAGCATTCGCTTATCAAGACTGTCCAGTCCCAATTTGTCTATTTCCATGCGGTCAAGGGCAATATCCGCAAGCTCCCTTGTGATTTTGCCGTTGCCCATTACTTCCGCAAAATCCCGGACTCTTTTTAACAGTCGGTTTGCAATTCGCGGCGTACCTCTCGAGCGCTTGGCAAGCTCCATTGCGCCGTCTTTCATTGCAGGTATCGACAGGATAACCGACGAACGCATAATGATGTCGCAAAGCTGCTCCTCGCTGTAAAGCTCCAGACGCATGATAACGCCGAAACGGTCGCGGAGCGGACTTGTAAGCTGCCCCGCTCTTGTGGTCGCGCCAATCAGTGTAAAATGCGGCAGGTCTATGCGTATAGACTGGGCAGACGGCCCTTTTCCGATAATTATATCAAGAACGAAATCCTCCATCGCAGGATAAAGAACCTCTTCAACCTGCCGCGAAAGGCGGTGGATTTCGTCAATAAACAGCACATCGCCGTCTTTCAAATTTGTAAGCAGCGCAGCCAAATCTCCCGGCTTTTCAATGGCGGGACCCGATGTCACCTTAAAATTTACGCCCATTTCATTGGCGATAATTCCTGCAAGAGTGGTTTTTCCAAGTCCCGGCGGTCCGTACAGCAGCACATGGTCAAGACTGTCGCCCCGCGCCTTTGCCGCCTCAATGTATATGGAAAGATTTTCCTTTACCTTGTCCTGACCGATGTATTCGTTCAGACATTTCGGTCTTAAACTGTATTCAACGTCAATATCTTCGGGAGTGTAAGCAGGCTCAACCAGCCTATCCCGCATTTTTTCTTCATTTTTTTCTGAAGTTTCTATCAAGGCTTAACCTCCCTCAAAAAAGTCCCGTTATCAGACTCACAACCTGTGCAAATATCGAGCCGACAAACACCTTGAAAAGTATGTAAATCAGCACTGCCGCAGCAATAACACAGACAATAACCAGTATTGCCGTCAGCATTCTGCGCTGCCTTTTCAGCTCGGTCATTATCTCCTCGTTGGCAGCAGGCATTTTTTCCTCATTATCCATTCCGTGAACAACCTTTCTTATTGCGAAAGCCGTTTTAATCCCATTTTTACCATTTCAGGCACAGGCGTATCGGGCGCGATTCCTGCCAGTGCAACCGTTGCCTGACCCGTTGTAAATCCAAGCACAACCAGCGCCGACAACGCCTCGGCAGCGTTGTTTCCAATCGGCGCCGCAGCTCCCGTCATATCCGAATAGTCCTCTGCTGTAAAGCTGTTGTTTTCCTTTGCAAGCTTATCCTTAAGCTCAAGCACAATTCGCTGAGCTATTTTTGTACCGATTCCCTGAGCGCGGGTGAGCGCCTTGCTGTCGCCTAATACCACAGTAAGCGCAAAGCCCTGCGGCGACAGGTTAGAAAGAATCGAAAGCGCCGCTTTAGGACCTACTCCGTTTACGGAAATCAGCATTTTGAAGCAGTTAAGCTCCTGCATATCGCCGAAGCCGAAAAGCTCGACCGCGTCCTCGCGCACACTGAGATAGGTGTACAGCCGTACTGTTTCGCCTATTTTCAAAGGGGACAGCGTATATGAGGTTGTGCGGCAGGCATAGCCTACTCCGCCGCATTCCACAACCGCAAGGTTGCCGTCTGTATGTATAAGTTCGCCTTTTACACTATAAATCATTTTATTCAGACCTCGTATTATTTGTTCATGTACAGGCTCATCTGAGAGTTGTAGCAATGTCCGTGGCAAATCGCCATTGCCAGCGCGTCCGCCGTATCATCGGGCTTAGGCACCTCGCTCAGTCCCAGAACCCGCTTGGTCATATCCTGAACCTGCTTTTTTACTGCCTTGCCGTAGCCTGTTATAGACTGCTTTACCTGAAGCGGCGTGTATTCGTAAATCTCAATTCTGCGCTGATTTGCCGCAAGGAGAATAACCCCCCTTGCCTCCGCAACATCAATTGCGGTTTTCTGATTGTTCTGGAAATACAGCTTTTCAATTGACATAAATTCAGGCTTATACTTATCGAGAACATAGCAAAGATCGCTGTAAATTTCGGTAAGTCTGTCGTTAAAGGGAGTATCCTTATCCGTTGTAATCGCGCCGTAATCAACAACTCTGAACCTGCTGTTTTCGTAATCAAGTATGCCAAAACCCACAATCGCATAGCCCGGGTCAATGCCGATTATTCTCATAAATATACACTACTCCAATATAATAACGATTTATTATAGCACATATTTTCGGATTTTGCAACATTATCACAGGATTTTCAGACTTAATACTATTTAAAAACAATATTCGACAAAAAAATCTTGCTATTCGACTGTTTTTGTTGTATAATTTATCGTGTATCTGAGGTGATTGCTTGAAACGTGCTATTGTGCTTATTTTGTGTTGCTTGTTCATGTTTTCAGGCTGCAATGAACAAAACTGCAGCGCCGAAAAGTCAGTATTTGCATTTGACACGCTTATTTCAGCCAAAATTTACGGCAAGAATAAGGAAACGCTTGAACAGGCTCTCGAAAAATCGTTCACACTGCTTGAAAAAGTGGAACAAACTGCTTCTGCCGAAAGCGAAAGCAGCGAACTGTATAAGCTGAACAGCAGTGCGTATAACAATGCGGTCGCTGTTTCGGATATGCTGTATGAGCTGATTGAAGCCGGACTCAAATGGGCAGAAGCTACTGACGGAGCGCTTGATATTACCGTTGGAAAGCTGGTTGACTTATGGGGAATCGGCACAGAAAATCCGCGAGTCCCATCGGCTGACGAAATAAAAGCAGCCGCTGCCGAAAAGGGCTGGCAAAAGGTAATTCTGGACGCCGAAAACAAAACCGTAATGTTCACCGACAAAAACATAAAGCTTAATCTCGGAGCCATTGCCAAAGGATATGCAGGAAATCTCCTCCGTGACAGTCTTATCCAAAACGGAGCAGCCGCAGGAATCCTTAATCTTGGCGGAAATATTGTAACAATCGGCTTAAAAAACGGCACTGACAAGTGGAAAATCGGCATTGCCGACCCGAATTTGCCGGATACGGAAATAGCCGCAAGGCTTATTGTCGGACAGACAGCGGTAGTTACCTCGGGCGACTACAAACGTTATTTTGAGCAGGACGGCAAACGCTACTGCCACATTTTTGACAGCAAAACCGGATTTCCTGCGGACAGCGGACTGAGAAGCGTAACCATAATCTGCGAGGATTCATTTACGGCGGACTGCCTTTCGACTGCCTGCTTTGTGCTTGGCAGGGAAAAATCCGAAAAGCTTATCAACAGCCTTGATAACGTATCGGCAGTTTTTATTGACGTGTCGGGAAAGGTTACGCATACTCCATTATACGATAACGGAATTGAAATTTATGGCGAAAAATAAACCTTGCTGCAAAGCTTTTGTTCATATAGCAGTAATAACAGGAACGTTTCTGCTGTTACTGGCGCTGTATCTGCTGATGAGCAGTATAAAAACAGGCGGACGCGTCGCTAAAATATACAGCTGCGGTCAGCTTGTGCGGGAAATAGACCTTGAGCTTGTCACAGAGCCGTATGAACTGGTAATCGAAAGTGAAAACGGCAGCAACACCGTTTATGTTGAAAACGGCGCAATCTCGGTTATAACCGCCGACTGTCCCGACCATGTGTGCATAAAAACAGGCAGGATAAGCAGCGGCTTTACTCCCATAATATGCGTGCCTAACAGGCTTGAAATACGAATCGAATCCGAAACAGAACTTGACGGAGTAGCAAGATGAAAATACAGAAAATATGCGCTCTTTCACTTTTTACCGCCGCCGCGCTCATCGTATTCGTCATTGAAGCGCAGCTTCCCCCGATTTCGTTTTGCCCTATGTTCAAGCCTGGGCTTGCAAACATTGTGACGCTGTTTATACTTTTCGCAGGAGGAAGCTGGAAAATCCGCGACAGCGTAATTGTGCTTGCGCTGCGAATCGTTCTCGGCGCACTGATTACGGGAGCGATGATGACGGTGTTTTTCAGTGCAGTCGGCGGCGTTTTCGCCATGCTGTTCATGTGTATCGGAAGAAAACTTTTTCACGGCAAATACATTCCAACCGTAAGTATTTTGGGCGCTTTCGGTCATAACATCGGTCAGATGATTGCCGCAGTCATTGTTTACGGCAGCGCTTCGGTGCTGTGGTACCTGCCGGTAATGCTTATGGGAGGAATTTTAAGCGGCGCGCTTACAGGTCTTTGCGTCTGCCTGATACAAAGAAACAAACCGTTCATGGGCGTGATAAGAAATATAAAATAATCCGAAAGGAACTAATAAAATGGATAAAGAAAAGGTACAGAGAATCAACGAGCTTGCCAGAAAATCCAAAACGGACAAGCTTACCGAAGAGGAGCTGGCAGAGCAGAAAGCCCTCCGCGACGAATACCGCGCGCTTCATACAAAAAATCTTATAGCGCAGCTTGAAAATACCTATGTAATTGATGAAAACGGAAACAAAACAAAGCTTGTTGGAGGAAAGAAAAATGATTCCTGACAGCGAAATAACTCTCGAAAATCTCATTGAAAACGGACGCAGCGCAAAAAAAACTGCAATCCTCGACCTTAATTTCAGCTTACTGTGGACAAACGATAAGGATTTTTTCGGAACATCCTTTAATCTGCTCGACAGAACCTCCGAAATAATAGATACGCCTATAAAGCGCGAACGCATTATTTCCGTCCGAAACAACGGCAAAACAATGTGCGCCGAGCTTTTGCCTATTATTGACGGAGTTGACGTCAAGTGTTATCTGCTTTCAATGCAGACAACGGAAAATCTTCTTAACATGATAAGCCACTCACAGCTTTCCGAAAGCTCAATAAACGTTGTGAACGTGCTGAAAAGCGACCTCAACCGCATTATAAGCATCGCGGGAATGTTAGAGGGACAGTTTGAGGAGCGCAAAATGGTTGATGAGGCAAGCCTCATCAAGCGGCAGCTCACCAGCGCCGAGCGAATGCTTACAAACTGCAACAATCTTATCGACCTGCTTGAATACGACGTTATACAGCCGAAGGAAAACCTCATTTACGTTTCAGAGGTTCTGGAGTCTATTTATTATGAAACCCAGAAGTGCCTTTCGTCAATCAAAAGGCTTATTGATTTCAGCAAGCCCGAGGAAGACGCACTGATAAACTTTAACGAGAAGAAATTTACCTCCGCGGTTATGAACCTGATTCAGAACGCCCTGCTCTACTCGCCGCCTAAGTCCTCAATCGGTCTTAGACTGACTTATGAAAAGGGACAGGCGGTAATCCGCATTACAAACACGTTCCTGTCCGAGCAGAAAAGCGCTTATGACATTGTTGAACGCGCCAATGTCGGAAAGCGCGTTGCGGCAAAGCTTGTAAGCGAATGCAACGGCACTGTTTCGTTCTACGCAACCGACAACACCGTGACCTCCGAAATTATGCTTCCTATAATAAACGGCGAAGTCACAGGCAGACTTTCATCGTCGTTTGATGATTTTATTGCAGAAAGATACAAGCCCGTACATCTTTTCCTGAACGAAATAATCGAAAACGAGAAGAAATAGTTTTTTCCTTCCTTTTAGCAATTTATCACATATTTATCATAAAAGGCGGGTATAATCATAATTGTTAAGGGAAACCTTAGCAGTGGTTAATGACAAATTAATCATAATTTCCTCTCCCAACATTTCATTTTAATCTTATTTCTACATCGTATATTTGATGTAACTCGTTCAGTCAAGACCTCGGTCGCAGCTGGACGATTTTTTTTAAAAGAAAGGACATAACGCTATGTACAAAATACTTATTGCCGATGACGAACAGAAAATCCGCGAGGTTCTCCGCGAATACGCAGAATACGAGGGTCACGAGGTAGTGGAGGCAGTCGACGGTATGCAGGCGGTAGAGCTTGCAAAAAATCAGGATTTTGACATAATTATCCTTGATATAATGATGCCCAAGCTGGACGGATTTTCAGCCTGCAAGGAAATCCGCAAGATAAAGAACACGCCCGTTCTCATGCTTTCGGCACGAGGCGAGGAATACGATAAGCTTTTCGGCTTTGAAATCGGCGCAGACGATTACGTTGTAAAGCCGTTTTCGCCAAAGGAAGTGCTTGCAAGAATCAACGCCATAATCAAGCGCAACAACGCTAAAAACAACGCAGGCAACAGCGAGATTGTGAAATTTGAGGGACTTGAAATCAACTTTACAGCAAGAGATGTGCGTATTGACGGCGAGAAAGCAAACCTGACGCCTAAGGAATACGACCTGCTCTTCTACCTTGTCCGCAACAAAAACATTGCCCTTACAAGAAACAAGCTTCTTGAGGAAGTATGGGGCTACGACTTTTTCGGCGACGACAGAACAATCGACA
>CAKSIR010000040.1 GCA_934462775.1 uncultured Ruminiclostridium sp. | reverse complement strand
ACAGACTTGGTCTGACATACGTTTCCTGCTCACCGTTCAGAGTTCCGATTGCAAGACTTGCTGCTGCTCAGGCTGCATTACGCTAAGGTAGTCAAACCTGAATTCGCACTCGTATGGGACTTCAAAATCACATACGAAATGGCGAAAAACTGGAGAAAAGCACATAATGCATATCTCCGACAAAACCAATGGAAAGACTTAACCGTAAGGGTTTGTCTTGATGTTGGGTGAATAAAAATAAGTCCCGTATCTGATTTTTACATCAGATACGGGATTTTTGTATATAATTACAATTCTCACTTTGGTTAAGTCATTCTCAACAATTAAGCTATGGACAAATAGAGCGAAATCAAGTATTATTATAACAGGAGCTCCAATAAACATACGGAGGATAATACTATGCTTAAACTTGGCGAAAATCTCAAAAAATTCAGACTAAAGCGTGAGCTGACGCAGGAACAGCTTGCGGATATTCTCGGCGTATCGGCACAGGCTGTCAGCCGCTGGGAGAATGGTACTACCTACCCTGATATAACCTTACTCCCAACTATTGCAGGTTATTTTGAAATAACGCTTGATGAGCTTATGGGAATGGAGTATTTAAAAAGCGAGGAACAGCTGAAAGAAGTGATTACAAAGCTTGATGAAAACGGAAACAAGGGCCTGATTTATGAGAATATTCTGCTTTTGCGTGAGGCTGTAAAGACTTATCCTACAGACTATCAGCTTCAGTTCAGGCTTGTCAACCAGCTTACATTCTGCCAGTACAGGGACGGCAGAGGTTTAGACGAAGAAGAAATAAATGCTCTTAACCGTGAAGCTGTTGAAGTCGGAAATCGAATTTTATCACGCTGTAATGACTGTGAGATAATTAACCGCACAACGCAGCAGCTGTGTTATATCTATTCAAGACTTGGCGAAACTGAAAAAGCTATTGAGTATGCGAAAAAGCTCCCTGATATAGGTGCTTGTAGTACGGTAATTCTTGGTGATATATATGAAGGTGAACAGAAGAAATTACACCTGCAACAATCAGTTAAATATTATACAAGCGTATTCTGGTGTGATTTAAGAAATATGGCAGACCTTGAATACAAGGATAAAACAATGACTACTGCTGAAAGAATTGCAATACTGAAAAAAGCACTTGAACTTCTTGACCTCGTATATGAGGACGGTGATTATTTGAATTACAGTTATACAGTTTCAACCACGCACCGATATATTGCAGCTATGGCAATGCTCGAAGACGACTGCGAGCTTGCATTATCGAGTCTGGAAAAAGCGGCAGAATTTGCAATAATGTCCGATACTCTTCCTGAAAGGGCACAGCATACGTCTCTGCTTGTAAATAAGACTTATTATGACGCATCTGATATAATGAAAAATTATGATTTTACGAATTGTAAGGAATTATATGACAAAATGCAATGGGACAGATATAACGCTATCCGTGATGACAAGCGGTTTATTGCTGTTCTTGATAAAATCAGAGAATATTGTTAGGGAATAAGAAATATACGCCCCTGTTCTTGATTGAACAGGGGCGTTTTGCGTCGTATTCTATTAATCATTAACTGCCTCGGCAAAAACAGTCAGAATTTTCTCTGCCTGCTTTTTGTTTTTATGGGAAAGTGTGTTGAGGATAGAGATTATCCCGTCATTATCGCCGTTTTCGGCCGTGCCGTTTACGATGTAATCCGTCGGAACAAGCAGAGCAGCGGAAATTCTTTTAAGAGTTGCAACGGTCATAGATTTGCGTCCCTTTTCAATATCCGCAAGGAACTGCACTGAAACGTCGGCAAGCTCGGACAGCTTTTCACGGGTATATCCACGTTGTTTGCGCAGTTCAGTTATTCTTGCGCCTACTTCTATGTTAAGTTCGTTCATTGAAATCACATCCTTAGTTATAGTATATCCTAAACTAAAGTTTATATAAATCATCAATAGATATTGACAAACCATCTCTATCGATGTATAATGAGGTTGTGATTTTGATGTCTTAAGCATAATTTCACGGTAAACCTTGACAAATTGCGTTTGCGGTGCTATACTAATGAAACATAAAATTTTTAAAGGAGGCAGACAATATGTTTAAGCGTTGGCATTATTCATCAACAACATTCATACTCGGAAATGAACTCTTGTCTGCTCACGGTCGTATTATCTAATAATGCGTTATATTGCATTCAAGGCGTGCATTTCTGTATGAAGTGCACGCTTTTTATTTTTTCAGAGATAAAGGAGGACAAAATGAAAGACAAAAAAGAAAGCAAATTCCGCATATTCGCCAACAATGCCTACGCTGTAAAAACAGTATGGCAGATAAGTAAAAGCCGTGTAATACATACCGCAATCGGCTCTATTATCGGATATGTGGAATGGATTTTTATGAGCATATTCTTTCTGCGCTATGTTATCGGTGCGATTGAAAATGAATTCCCCGTTGAAAGTATCCTGTTTTTCATAGGAATATGCTTTGTGGTATTTCTTCTGCTTGCAGTGTACGACAGCTATTCAAAAGCAGTGATTTATCCGTACACAGACAACAAAATCTACCGCACACTTTATCGTAAACTCTATGCAAAGGCTCGTAATGTTGAGCTTCGCTGTTTTGAAGACGCAGACTTCTACAACCGCTATACAATGGCGCTTGACGGCTCTGCACAGAAAATGACGACCTCGGTAAACTGTTTCTTTTCAGTTGTATTCGGAGTTGTTGCGGCAGCGGCAGCATTCTGGTCGATGTTCACGATAGACCCCTGGTCTGTGCTGTTCGTAATATCACCTATCATCGGCAACTTTGTTTTCGGTGCTCTTATGAATAAAATCTGGGGCGGACGCTATGTTGATACAGTGAAAAACAACCGTATCGCCGAGTACGTAAACCGTGTTATGCACCTTGCGGAGTACGCAAAGGAGATACGCTATTCCAGCATTCACGAGCTAATGATGAAACGCTACAATGACGCTATGGACGGTAACGCAAAGGTTGCCGACAAATATGGCAGAAAAGCTATCGCATACACCTGGGCGCAGAACGTCACTACTTTCGCACTCGTCTTTGAGGGAATTATGATTTATGCCGCATATAGAACCATAGTGTCAGAGACTATGGGCCTTGCGGAGCTTGCGATTATGTTTACAGCAATGTCAACCTCGTCGTGGATTTTAATCGGTCTTTTCAACAACTTTACCGAGGCGTTGAAAAACGGTCAGTTCCTTGAGTATTTCCGCACCTTTATGGAATATGAGGAGAAAATTCCCGAAGACCAAGACGGCATCATTCCCGAAAAGATACGCTCCATTGAGTTCAAGAACGTGTGCTTTGAATACAAGGAAAATGAGCCTGTTATCAATAATCTTTCCTTTAAGATTGAGGGTGATAAGGTCTGCGCGCTTGTCGGTCACAACGGCGCAGGTAAATCCACCATCATCAAGCTCCTTTTCAGACTTTACGACCCCACAAGCGGCGAGATTTTAGTCAACGGCATAAATATCAAGGAGTACAACCTAAAGGCATACCGTAAGCAGTTCTCCGCCGCATTCCAGGATTATAAAGTTATGGCGATGTCCGTAAAGGATAATGTGCTTATGGGTGAGAGTTTCGACAATCCCGATGAAACAGCAGAACGTGCACTGAAATGTGCAGGAGTATGGGGTAAGGTAAGCTCCCTATCAAATGGAATTAACACCATTATGACCAAAGAGTTTGACAATGACGGAGCAGTTCTTTCAGGCGGTGAACAACAAAAGATAGTTGTTGCCCGTGCATTTGCACAACAGGCTTCTGTTAAGGTTTTTGACGAGCCGTCGTCCGCCCTTGACCCGATTGCCGAGTACGATTTGTACAAGGGGATTATGGACGAAAGCAAGGGACACATAACCCTGTTCATCTCTCACCGTCTGTCCTCTGTAAAGGATGCAAACGAGGTGTTCATGCTTGAAAACGGCACTGTTATCGAGCAGGGCACGCACCGTCAGCTTATGGATATGGGCGGAAAATACTGCGAGATGTTCACAAAGCAGGCACAGAATTATCTTGCCGACGAAACTTACAGAGAGGGGGTTACAGCATGAAAAAGTTCAAAAATCTGTTAGCCGACAATCTGTGGCTGTTTAAAATCTGCTACAAGGCGGCGCCCTCGTATATGATTTGCTATATAGTTGAGGCAATACGAAACGAGGTTGTAGTATTCCTTGAATTTACCTTTGCGCTTAACTTCGTTCTGGAGTGTGCCGAGTTCGGAAAACCCTTTGAGGTGGCGGCAATCTTCCTTATAAGTCTGCTTGCCTTTGTAATACTGGGACTGCTTTTCAATGCTTATGTTTACCAGAAATTACAGCAAAAAGCACAACCTAAAATCAAGCAGGCGATAAAACAGATGATGTTCAACAAGGCTAAGGAAATTGACCTTGAATGCTATGATAACCCCGAATTCTACAACGATTATGTGCTGTCCGTTTCCGAGGTTGATAATCAGGTAGGGCGAATTTACACTCTTATTACCAATCTCTGCACGGGACTCGTTTCAATCGTGCTGTCGGGTGCATTCTTTATCGGAAATGACCCTGTTTCCTTTATCTTTATTGCGGTATCCTTTGCGGCTTCTCTCTGGTCGGGCAAGGCTCTGAACAAGCTGAATTTCAAAATCCGCAACGAGAAAAATCCCCACGAACGTAAGCTCGGCTATGTGAACCGTGTGTTCTACCTTAACGATTACGCAAAGGAAGTGCGCCTAAACACCGAGGTTTCGGACGAGCTGTTAAAGGATTTTGACGAAACAAACGACGAAGTCCTTGCAATCGACAAGAAAAATGCGGGCAAACGCTTCGGCTTACAGCTTCTCAAGGATTACATCTGCAACAACTTCCTGATTGACGTTGTTTATATGGTTTATCTTGTGTACTGTGCGGCGGTGCTCCACAGAATTTCCTACAGTAACGTTGCTGTAATGCGTGGTACGGCAAACAGAATGAAAAACCGTATGAGGCAGTTCTCGGACGTGTTCCCTAAAATGGAAGAAATCAGTATGTATGTTCAGAAAATGAAGAATTTTCTTGATATTGAGCCGAAAATTGTCAGCACGGACAAAAAGCCGCTCCCCGAAAAGCCTACGGAAATTGAGCTTCGCAATGTTTCTTTCGGCTATAACGAAAAGGATGGTTACATTCTGAATAACGTAAGTATGAAACTTGACCCGTACAGTAAGATAGCTATTGTAGGCTACAACGGCGCAGGTAAGACCACGCTTATCAAGCTGATTATGCGACTTTACGACCCGAATGAGGGTGAAATTCTTCTTGACGGAGTGAATATCAAGGAATACGACGTTGAGGAATACCGCAGGAAAATCGGCACAGTATTCCAGGACTTCAAGATTTTTGCCGCGACGGTAAAGGAAAATGTACTGCTTGATTTTGCGGAAAGCGGCAAGGACGAGGATGTGCTCAAGGCTATTGAAAAGAGCGGCTTTGTGGAGCGCCTTGAAACGCTTTCCGACGGACTTCAGACCAACCTCACTACTGAATTTGAGGAAAACGGCGTGAACCTCTCGGGCGGCGAGGGACAAAAACTCGCAGTTGCCCGTGTATTCTACAAGGACGCTAATCTTATTATTCTCGACGAGCCCAGTTCTGCACTTGACCCCATTGCCGAGTATCACCTGAATCACTCAATGCTGACAGCGGCGGAAAACAAGTCGGTCGTGTTTATCTCACACAGGCTCTCAACGACACGAATTGCCGACCGTATCTATATGCTTGAAAAAGGCAGGATTATCGAGGAGGGCAGTCACGCTGAACTGCTTGAACGCAAAGGCAAGTACGCTGAAATGTGGCGTGTTCAGGCGGGGCAGTATCTATAAAAATTTATGATGCAGTAGATGACGATATTAAAGTAAGGAGCAGACAGTTAAAGTCTGCTCTTTATTTTGTTTCGAGAAAATTTGTCCCAAACATATTGACTTTGTCCCAATAATAGTATATAATAAATTCAAAGGAGGTTAATGAATATGAAAAAGCAGAATGTATTGAATTTAATTAAATATCATGTTGAAAGGAACGAAAACTCCTTTAGAAATGAAGCAATAAATATTGCTCGTTATTTTGATAGTATTGGTGATGACCAATTAGCAGAATATATCATGGGATTAATCGCAGAGTCAAATTTATATACTCCACAAAGCAGTGATTTCGAAAGTGAGTTTTTAAAACAAGTTGATGTACGAACAGTAGAGCCATTGAATTTGCCTTTGGACATTTCAGAGGATATAAAAGGTATTATTAATGCTGTAAATCATAATGTAGGGATAAATAAATTTTTATTTGAAGGATTGCCGGGAAGCGGAAAAACTGAAGCGGTTAAGCACGTCGCAAGATTACTGGATAGAACATTATTCTGCGTTGATTTTGATAACTTAATTGATAGCAAATTAGGCCAAACGAATAAAAATATTGCAAGTGTTTTTAACGAAATAAACTCTTTGCCCTACTCAAACAAAGTAGTTGTTTTATTCGATGAAATTGATGTAATTGCATTAGACAGAATTAACTCAAATGATGTGCGTGAAATGGGACGAGTAACATCAACTATTTTAAGGGAACTCGACCGTTTAACAGATTTAAACAAGGAAATTGTTATAATCGCAACCACAAATCTATTTAAGAATTTTGATAAGGCGTTGATAAGACGATTTGACGCAGTAATAAACTTCAACCGTTATAGCCAAGATGATTTAATTGAGGTTGCTGAATATTATTTTTCGTCTTTCGCAAAAAATTTCAAAGGTATCTCAAAAGATACCAGACTGTTTAAAAAGATATTAAAGGTAACTACTGAACTTCCTTATCCGGGAGAATTGAAAAATATCATTAAAACATCCTTAGCTTTTAGTGATATTAACCTTGAACACGACTATTTGAGAAGGCTATATAACAGCTTAATCGGTAATCTCGATGGAACTGATATTAATGAACTGCACGAAAAAGGTTTTACTGTTCGTGAAATTGAAAAATTAAAAGGAGAATCTAAAAGCGCTGTATCCCGAAAATTAAATAAGGAGGATGAGTAATTTGAATAATGTGTTGGAACTTAAAGGAAAACGTTTTGTTCAAGCCAACAAGAACGGCAATGGCGGCGGAGCAGCAATGAATAGCAAAGTAATCGTCACAAGTCAGCACTTGCTTAAACTTAAAGATAAAATTGACCAGATAAAGAAATATTGGCAACAAGAACAACGTCCTTTTAAAGGCGTTTTAATCAGTGTATACTACAACAAAATTGTTGCCAAAAGCAATCGAATAGCTGGACTCTTCAGGGGCGTTGATTCGAACTTGGCGATAGTCGGTGCAAAATTTAATTCAGAAAAAACAAAGCATATCATCACTTATTTTTTGGATTTTGAAGATTTAGACTATAGCGTGGAATTGTTAATAAAAGCCAACGATATTATGGTTATGCACTTTCAAAACGGCATTACAAAATCAATATTCGATAACAATAGGATTATCGAAAAAATTGCATACACTCAGTACGGAATACCCAAAACAACTTTTAAGCAGATTATAGCTGACACTTCATATATAGAAGATTTTGAGATAGAAAGAGCTTCACAGCAGTTTAAAGAAAGCATTATTACTCTGTATGACACCAAAACAGATACACAACAATTGTTTAAAAACATTGGTATTGATATACTATCAAGCCGTGTATTAGATAATCGCACCGTTTTTTTGGATGAAAAACAAGCGAAGGTTTTATTTGAAAAAGCACCTTACCTTGTTTCAATGGCAACAGAGAATTTAGCTGATTTATCTCCTGAAGATTTTATAGAACAGTCTTACCAAGGACTTGCCTATATTCCTTCGCCAACTATAGAACCTACAGTAGGTGTTATTGATACATTATTCGATACAAATGTATATTTTGCTGAATGGGTAGAATATCACGATATGGTTGACAATAGCATTCCTAAAAGTTCAGCAGATTATAATCATGGTACAGCTGTAACATCTATAATTGTAGACGGACCTAAGCTGAATCCGTGGCTTGATGATGGATGTGGAAGATTTAAAGTTCGTCACTTCGGTGTTGCAGTAGGCGCAAAATTCTCTTCCTTCACAATTATAAAGCAGATAAAAAGAATTATTGCTGAAAATACCGATATTAAGGTGTGGAATATATCTCTTGGCAGTAATCAAGAAGTAAATGATAATTTCATTTCTGCCGAAGCAGCTATATTAGACCAAATTCAATATGAAAACGATGTTATATTTGTTGTAGCTGGCACAAACAAGCCTAACCCCAATGTTGTTAAAATAGGTTCTCCTGCTGATTCTATCAATAGTATGGTTGTAAATGCAGTGACAAAGAGTGGATTGTCAACTAAATATTCGCGAAAAGGTTTGGCACTTTCGTTCTTTGCAAAACCTGATATCAGCTACTACGGTGGAAGCGAAGAGGAATACATTCAGGTTTGTGAACCTTTAGGTGCAGCAAAGGTTGCTGGAACTTCATATGCAGCACCTTGGATAGCAAGAAAGCTCTCATACTTAATTGATGTTTTGGGGTTGAACAGAGAAGTTGCCAAAGCAATGATTATTGACTCAGCAAGAGATTGGAATGATGCGCCAACGCCTGAAGAAGTTGCTCTTTATGGGCATGGTGTTGTACCCATACGAATTGAAGATATTACTCAAACTAAGGATGATGAGATTAAATTTGTCGTAACTGATATAAGCGAAAAATGGAATACTTATAATTATCACTTCCCTGTACCTCTTAAAGATGATTGTTATCCTTATTTTGCAAGAGCTACTATGTGTTATTTCCCAATCTGCGACAGAGCACAAGGCGTGGATTATACTAATACTGAACTTAACTTGCATTTTGGAAGAATAAAAGATGATGGAAAACTCAACGAAATTAATAATGACAAACAAAACCAAAATGAAACGCCAGATACACCTCAAAGTTATATTCTTGAAGGCGAAGCAAGAAAACGATTCAGGAAATGGGACAATGTAAAATACATTGCTGAAAAAATTCAAGGAAGAAAAATCCCCAAAAAATCATATTCAAAAAACAAAAATTGGGGTATGGAGATAAAAACCAACAATAGATTAGACCCACAAGATGGCATAGGTCTTCGTTTTGGTGTAGTTGTAACCTTGAAAGAAATGCACGGAGTGAATCGTATTGATGAATTTATAAAGAATTGTAATCTGAATGGTTGGCTTGTGAATAAAATCGACGTTGTTAATAGAATCGATATTCACGAAAAGGTTAATGAAGAAATTGAGTTTACCTGATTAGTGTTATATCTAAATCGAAACTTATAGAAAAGGAAGTGTTTTGTACAAATGAGTATACTTGGACTTCGCGCATCTGCACAAGAGATTAGATTTGCTATTTTAGAAAAAAACCAAGATGGTTCAATAATTTTTAAAAATAGGGATGGTGAAAATCGGCTAAAATATCCAGCTTCAATTGACACCATAGATGAAAAAATCATGTGGGTTAAAAGTGAAGTTGATCGCATATTGCGAAAAAATCCTGAAATAACAAAAATCTTAATAAAGATAAATGAGTTTAATGGAACTGAAAACGCAGCAAAAAGAGAAACAACATATATGGACGCAATTTTTTTGCTATGTTCAAAGGAACACAATATTCCTGTAGAAAGAAAACTCAATTCACAAATAGCTTCTTCATCGGCTAAGGCCAAAGAAATTGCCGAACAACGAGTAGGCAAAACAGATAAGTATTGGAACAATGCGATGGCTGAAGCTATTCTCGTAGCATATAGGGGTATAAATGATGGAGTATAGTATTAATGAACAAATATACAAATACAAACTTGTATATTTTATAGGTGGAGGTAATTTTGGTGAAGTTTGGTTCGCTGAAGATATTTCGTTGAATAATTCGTGTGCTGTAAAACTTCTTCCTAAAGATGATGCAACCATAGACGAAAGACTTCTCGAAGCAAAAATAGGAAACAGATTACAGCATACTAATGTTGTAAATATAAAATATGCAGATGTTATTGAACATAATTCTAAAACTTTAGTTGCAATTGCAATGCCGTTTTATAAAAACGGTTCAGTTACCTCTCAACTCAATAGCTGTAATTTTCTTCCTACAAACTTAGCGGTAAAGTGCTTAATTGATATATTGAGGGGGTTAGAATATCTTCATGAGAACGGATATTATCATTGTGATATCAAACCAAATAATATTTTAATTGGAGATAATGGTGAGTATATTCTTTCTGATTATGGAATAACGTGCTATTCACCTACTCATACTGCCGTTCGTCCAAGACAATGTTATTTGCCACATACATCACCTGAAACAATTAATAAAAACATTTATGATGCACGCACGGATATATATCAACTTGGGTTAACTGCGTTTAGACTTTTCAATGGAATTTCGGAAATAAAAAACGACTTTTCAGCTGATGTAAATGCTTTTAGTAATTCTGTATTAAACGGCAAAGTTGTTACAGACAATAAATATCAGCCGTATGTCCCAAAAAAGATACGTAGAGTCATATCAAAAGCGATTGCACTAAATCCTGACGAACGATATCAGTCAGCGTTAGAAATGCGAAGAGCATTAGAGCAAATCGCATTAAGAGGATATTGCACATCAAATGTCAATGGCGATATTGTTTTTGTTTCAGGGAATAAAGAATATAGATTTGAAATAATTCCTGTGACAGATAAAACATCAAACATTGTTGTTTATCAAAAAAATCAAAATAGTGGTAGAGAAACAAAATCCAATAAATTCTGTTGCGAAAATGTAAAGAAATCAGAAGTGAAAAACAAAATTCACAAGCTGACAACAGAGTTGTTATAAGATTATAAAGCTATAGCAAATCGCCCAACTGTCAAAAATTATGACGATAGGGCGATTGTTTTTTATGTCAAAGAAAGAATTTTTTCAGAATGAATAAGCTTCATTTCCCCCTTGCATCAGACAAGGGCGCATTTATATACCATCTCCGATAGTATGTGCGTTCTGCGAAGCTTTCTTGAAAAAGTTAATCATTCGTTTTTTAACTCAGCGGAGAGCAAGCATATGACTTGTCTATACACTGCGTCAATTTTGCAGCTTGCTCTTTTTCATTTTCAGATGAGAGCAAGCATCGCCTGTGTATAGACACAGTCCGCTTTTTGTAAACTATGCTTTCTGCCACTTCGTTGACAGCAAGCATAGCATTTGTGGCCACACTCCACATTTTCA
Organism: uncultured Ruminiclostridium sp.; assembly: GCA_934462775.1. Classification (GTDB taxonomy): domain Bacteria; phylum Bacillota; class Clostridia; order Oscillospirales; family Ruminococcaceae; genus Ruminiclostridium_E. Next base: position 4,979 of record CAKSIR010000040.1, on the reverse strand, counting down.
AAGAAAATCGTCAGCGCAGACAAATGCAAAAAACTTGTTGGGAGAACCCAAACCCCTTGGCAGAAATCTCGCTCACGCTTGATTGAAAAACAGATGAAAAAATATTTTTTAGAAAAAAGTCGTTGTACCGAAAACGAAACAACGACTATGATAGAATTATAATTGCAGAACGTTTTGAAATATTTTTCATGAAGAAAGTTTGTTATAATAGGTACGTAACAAAACGGGGTACCATATTTGTTTCTCATTTTATTCGTTGGTGAACAGCGTTCTAATTCAAATTGTAATCTTTAATAATAGCCATGATAGCATTTGCGTATAATGGAATACTCAAATCGATTTTTGTTTTATCCAACCAACCATTCATTATATTGTTTATAAGTGAAAAATTCATAGAGGGAATAAATTTTAAGAATGCTGCATTATCAATTTTCTCAACAAAATCAGTGGAGTACATTTCACATATTGAACGGAGCCCCCAATAATTATAAAGTACTCCTAAAGCAGATTTCAAGATGCTTAAATCGACTGGGAAATCAGACCTATTAAACAAATTAATAGCGTGGTTGTACTTATTCTCAACATACTGCAATACACTTGTTTCTTTTGAGATAGCTGATATCATTGTATTCATGGAGAAAGAGGGAATATCATTAAAACATTTTGCTCCCAACAACTGTGCTAATTCTATCTGAGAAGCATGATATTCCGTATATCCAGAAAGCCCTAAATATCTTACTTTATCCCCGTTCACATATAACTCCGAATCATACATATGAGTAAATTCATGAAACATTACATATCGTAACAAGTTTAGATTAGAACTAATAATCAATGTATGTTGACCTGTTATTGGTTGATAAAGTGTCGAAGCTACAGATTCAAATCCTTGAGTTTCCGCAGTGATTATAGAAGCCGTTCTTGTTTGTAAATTGTATTCAGGAAACTTATCGATTCCCATAAAAATTTTATATTCATCTACATAAGCATTAAGTTGTTCAATAATATTCATGGTAGTGTCTCACCTACACTTAAGTTTTTATTTATGCATTAAGTTCATTATACCATATTTCTCTCGAAAATTCAATCATAACCGACAGATGCGTAACAAACTGAGACGTTATTTTCCGAGGGTGCGTAACAAATCGGGCAGACGTTTTCATCGTGAGACTTTTTTGGGACTTTTCTGAGACTTTTTTGAGAAAAAATTGGGACAAAAATGGAACACTTCTGGTACTGACTTTTCCGTTTTCATCTGCTATAATGAATATATCAAAACGTTTTGAAAATGAAAAATCAGAACAGAGCCGATGAAAAATGGGAGTAAAGTGGGAGTTATTTGGGAGTCTTTTGGTAGTGACTTCTGCTCATTCCTGTGCTACAATTAAATCATCGGAACGTTCTGAATAAGCAATAATCATAAATGAACGGAGGTTAAAAATGAATTTTAACGAAATGATTTCAACCGAAGCAAGTCCTTTCCAGTACAAAGAGTTTGGTCTGCTGGAAAGTGTTGAGGTGCAGGGCGAGCTTTTCTTCCCGGCGTCAGCAAGTGCAAAAATTCTCGGCTATCACAATCCGAGAAAGGCAATTATCGACCACTGCAACGCTCCTGTGAAGCTAAGCGTCCCTCACCCTCAGAATAAGGATAAGACCATCGTAATGAACTACATCAGGGAAGCTGATTTATACAGTCTTATCTTTGGCTCACGGCTTCCTGCGGCAAAAACATTCAAGCGTTGGGTTACAAAGGAAGTTCTGCCGTGTATCAGAAAATATGGTTGCTACTGTACTCAGGAATTTCTTGACGAGTGCGACCATAATCCTTACACGATACAGCGCCGTCTGCGGGAGATGAAGCAGAGCCGTGTGGTAGAGTTCCTGACGGAAAATCCCGATACCTGCAAGCGGCTTTGTGATGAAAATGTTATTGATGTAGAGTTTTCAGAAGCTTCATAAGAGGTGCGTAACGAAACGAGACCGTAGAAATAGTAAAGCCGTACTCGTGGGTACGGATACGGCTTAAATAAACGATTAAATGAATTGGGGGTTGTCGGGTTTTAAGCAAGTCTCTCTAAAACATCAATCAATTCTTTCCATTCGTGAATATGTAAATACTCACATTGAAGCGTTATATTACTTGAAGAGTTTTTATATTCTTTATCTGTATTATTATCATATAAAACAGGATAAATGCCAACCTGAGAAGAACCTTCAACATCAGCTTTCGGATTATCACCGCAGTACCAGATTTCATCTGCACGAAGTCCTGCTTTTTGAAGAGCGATATCAAACAAAATACGATTTGGCTTTCTCACAAAGTAATCACTGGAGGTCATAACAAATTCAAAACGATTATTTGGTAAAAGGCGGTTTAAGCGTTCTGTCTATGCCTCACTTGACCACAAGAGATTGCTTATGACAGCAGTTCTGATACCCTTTTCATTTATATAGTCAAGCATTTTGTCTGCGTCTGGCATAATCGCCCCCATAGACGCTCCGTTCCAAAATACTATTTCCATTTCCAAAGGGGTAAGTGAAAATTCTATTCCAAGATATTCATACAATGCTTTGTTACCGATTTGTCCGCTAATATCATATCCGATTTTACGGACATTTTCAATGTTCTGACCAAAAATCAATTCCGCACCTTTTATGACATCATCAAGAGTGCAGTTGTTTGGATTTTTCGTTGCATATTTCAAAAGCTCTGAATTACCTCTGACAGAATTCCAGTCAGGCTCGTACAGAAGTGTATGCCCATAATCAAAAATAATCATTTCAGGCTTTTTCATGGGGAGTTCTCCTTTGATATCATCGTTTGCTTAATTATACCACATCACCCCCGAAAACTCAATACCCAAAAGAAGGTGCGTAACAAATCAGGCTATTGACAATGGGTGCGTAACGAACTGCATCACCCTTGTGCCCCTTGACAAATATTTCTTAGTGTGATTTTATGCTTTAAAGCACAAAAGTGATATAAAAATATTTACTTTCATTTACATAGCAGAAGTTCACGTTTCTGCGAAAAATCACAATATGAAAGGAATTAAAAACTATGAGTAATGCAACAACTATGTCAGGGGTAAAACCATTTAACAGCTTTATGGACTACACGAAGCTTGACCGCAACCGTCAGCGTACCGTTGTTTTCTACGGACGAGTTTCCACAGAACACGAAGCTCAGCTCTCTGCTCTTGAAAATCAGATGCAGTGGTACAACGACCAAGCAAAATATCATCCCAACTGGAATGTAGTCGACAAGTATATTGATGAAGGTATCACAGGAACTCAGGCGAAGAAAAGACCTTCTTTCCTCAGAATGATAGAGGACGCAAAGAGTGGAAAGTTCGATTTGATTGTTACCCGTGAGGTTTGCAGATTTGCGAGAAATACTGTTGACACTCTCAACTTTACCCGTGAACTCAAAAATATCGGCGTTGAGGTTTATTTCGTCGAGGACAACATCTGGACAATGGACGGCGACGGAGAACTCAGGCTTTCTCTTATGGCGACTCTCGCTCAGGAGGAAAGCAGAAAGGTTTCCGAAAGAGTAAAAGCAGGACAGCGTATCAGCAGAGAGAACGGAGTGCTTTACGGAAGTGGCAACATCTTAGGCTATGACAGAAAACCCGGCGAGAGCTACACAATAAATCCCGAACAAGCTGAAACCGTCAGAATGATATTTGACCTCTATGAGCAAGGCTTGGGCGGTGCTAAAATTGCAAAGGTGCTGACAGAGCGTGGACGTAAAAATTCATCGGGGCTTGTCCGCTGGGATGTATCCTATATCACCCGTGTTATTGCAAACGCTACTTACAAAGGCTGTGTATGTTACAACAAGAGCCGAAGCAACAACTACTTAGAGCAGAAGCGTATCACCAATCGTGACAGAGATAGTTATATCTATGAAAAGGGCGATTTTGAAGCAATTATTTCCGAAGAGCAGTGGGATAAGTGCAATGAGCTTCTTGCGAAAAGAAGAATTGTCAGCAAAGATAAATTTGGCAACACTACATCAACGGGATATAACCCTTCTGCTGATTTATGGCAGAGAAAACTGCGCTGTACCTGTGGTTCCACGTTCAGAAAAAATGTTTATCACAAGCACGATGACGGTAGCAAGACATTCTGCTACATCTGTTACAACAAGCTCAATCACGGCAATGCGGCTAATCGTAAGAAAGCCGGTCTTGAAACCGAGGGTTATTGCGATAACAAGACTGTTCTTCAGTGGAAAATGGATATGATGGGCGAATTTATTTTTAATGAGCATTGGGCAAACAGAGCGAAGGATATGCAGGACGCACTTGAATATATCAAGAAATATTATACGCAGAGTGCTCCCGAAGCTGTTCCGACTTTTGATTATGAAGCTGAAATTACAAAGCTTGAAAGAAAGCTCGATGCTCTGATTGATATGCGTACTGACGGAGAGATAACCAAAGAGGAATATAACAAGAAGCGTGCTGAATATGAAGCACAAATCAAAAACCTCAGAAGTCAGGCGACATCTGTATCCCCTGCAACTCCTACAACCGATACACTTGACCTTGATAAGATTATCTCGGCGTTAAAGGACATTTCCGACAGTAAAACAGAGCTTGGGCGCGAGGTGTTGGAAGATATTGTTTCATCTGTTATTCCCACAAGCGACGGCGTGTATGAATGGCACTTATCCACAGGAGCTGACTCCGAAACGCAGACAAACCTTTCAGTCAAAGGCAGAGCGAACTCCAAAGAAAGACCGTATGTATATTTATACGGCGAGGAAGCGGACAAAACCGCTTCCGATGTACATAATATCTGCATTATCAATTTTGACTGCCTACGCAGATTACTGCACAGGCTGCACTCCGCTAAGTCTTAATCAAAAATCCGCTTTGTGTGACCGCATAGGGCGCATAAAGCCAAATAAAGCTCCCTGCATTGCAAGCGTTAAGGCGTGAAACAGTGCAGGGAGTTTTTATGTTAAA
>CAKSIR010000039.1 GCA_934462775.1 uncultured Ruminiclostridium sp. | reverse complement strand
GCCAGGTGGACTGCGTTGTCATCGACAACGCCCCCGCCCAGGAGTATGTGAAGGCCAACCCCGGTCTGAAAATTCTGGACACTGAGTTTGCCAACGAGGACTACGCCATCGGCGTGGCCAAGGGCAACACCGCGATGCTTGACGCCATCAACGGTGCGCTGAAGGAGCTCATCGACGACGGCACCGTCCAGAGCATCATTGACAAGTACATTCCCGCAGAGGCTGCCAACTGATCCCGCAATCAGTTTCACCGAAACGGAACCCCACGCAAAGCGGTTATGGATATGCTTGACGCAGGTAAGGACGTTGTGCTTAAAATAGAGGTAGAGGGCGCGGCGAACATTAAGAGAATGTTCCCTGACTGCGTGATGATTTTCATTCTTCCGCCGTCAATATCCGAGCTTGACAGACGTCTGCACAAACGCGGCACCGAAAGCGAGGAAGTTATACAAAAGCGCATTGCTGCTGCAAAAAATGAGCTTACATACGCAGCAAATTACGACTACACAATTGTAAACGGAGCGCTTGAAAAAGCAATTGAGGACTTTGAAACTGTTGTTAGAGCTGAAAAGTTCAGAGTAAGCAGAAATGCGGACTTGATTGAGGAAATTCTGAAGTAAGGGTGATTTTGTGGGTGCGGAAGATAGTTTTGGGTTAATAGCAAAGGTTGCGGTAGATAAGGCTCTGTATTCCTTTGACAACCTTTTTGATTATCTTGTGCCTGACTCGCTGAAAGAAGAAACAGTCGTTGGAAAACGCGTAATCGTTCCTTTCGGAAAAGGCGGAAAAAAGCAGATAGGATTAGTGTTCGGTCTTGAGAAAAGCAGCTACGACAGTAAACGGATAAAGCAAATCGCGTCGGTTATTGACGACGGAATCGTCCTTGACGATGAAATGCTGTATCTTGTCAGCTGGCTTAAGGAGAACACGTTCTGCACCTATTTTGACGCAGTGAGGACAGTCCTGCCAACAGGAATGAGCATTAACATAAACGAGCAGTATCGCTTTGCGGAACAGCTTCCGCAGGTTACTCTTACCCACGATGAGGACGAGCTGATAGCCTTTCTGAAAACCGCCAAAAGCGCCAAGGAATTCAACTTCTATCTGGACTGTTCAGGCAATCCCAAAAAGAAAAAAACCATAAACAGCCTTGCTGAAAAAGGCATACTCAAGAAAACAGAAAGCGCCAAGCGGCGAATCGGCGATGAAACCGAGCAAATGGTCCGTATCGCCGAGGGAGCTGAGGAGCTTGACAAATATAAGTCCATGACCCCGAAACAGAAAGCGGTGGTGGAAACCCTTGAGGAAAGCCATTCGGCTTCAATAAAGGAAATATGCTATTTGTGCGGCGTTACATCGGTTGTTGTAAAAAATCTTGTCAAGGCGGGGATACTGGAACAGTTTGATTTTGAGATAAGCCGCGCTGTTTCGGCAAATGCCGAAGCCACCGACGATATAAACAATCTGGTTTTTTCACCTGCGCAGCAAGCGGTATTTGACGGGTTGTCAGAGCTGATGGATAACCCCGAACCGAAATGCGCGCTGCTTCGCGGAGTAACAGGAAGCGGCAAAACCTCGGTTTTCCTGAAGCTGATTGACAAAGCCCTTGAACAAGGGAAAACAGCTATAATGCTTGTTCCCGAAATCTCGCTTACACCGCAGACGGTTGGGAATTTTCAGCGGCTTTTCGGCAACAAGGTGGCAATTATCCACTCTAATCTGTCAATCGGACAGCGCACAGACGAATACAAACGCATAAAAAACGGTGAAGCGAGAATTGTTATCGGAACACGAAGCGCAATTTTTGCACCCGTAAAAAATATAGGAATAATTGTTATTGACGAAGAAGGGGAACACACCTACAAATCGGAAAAAGCCCCTCGCTACCACGCAAGAAACGTTGCAAAACAGCGCTGCTTCAGGCATAACGCATTTTTGCTGCTTGCCTCAGCAACCCCGTCCCTTGACAGCTACTACAATGCGCAAAAGGGCAGATACAGCCTGTTTGAGCTTAACGAAAGGTACAGTAAAGCGGTTCTGCCCGAGGTTTTTCTCATTGACATGAAGACTGAGGCGGAATACGGCAACAGAGGAAATTTCAGCGAGCCGCTGCTTCACGAAATAAAGCTTAACCTTGAACGCGGCGAACAGACAATACTGCTGCTGAACAGGCGCGGCTATCACACCTATGCGAACTGCGTTGCCTGCGGAGCGGTTATTGAATGTCCAAACTGTAATATCCCTCTAACTTATCATAAAATAAACGAAAGCGTAATCTGTCATTACTGCGGATTTACCGAGAAAATGCCGGAAAAATGCCCTAAATGCGGTTCGCCGTTCATTCATCAGAGCGGAACGGGAACTCAGCGCATCGAGGACGAAATAAGCGCTTATTTCCCAAAAGCAAGGGTGCTGCGAATGGACGCGGACACTACGATGACCAAAAACTCGTTTGAAACCAGATTTGCGCAGTTTGGCAGCGGAGAATACGACATTATGGTCGGGACGCAGATGATTGCAAAGGGGCTGGACTTTGAAAATGTGACCCTTGTGGGAGTGCTGCTTATTGACAAATCCCTGTATGCAGGAGATTATTTAGGTTATGAAAAGACATTTTCACTCATAACGCAGGTCGTTGGACGTTCAGGCAGAGGAAGCAAGAAAGGCAGAGCTTATTTGCAGACCTTTACCCCCGACCACTACGTTTTGCAGCTTGCTGCACAGCAAAATTATCCTGAATTTTACAGGCAGGAGATAGAGGTGCGGAAGGAACTGCTCTTTCCGCCGTTCTGCGACTTGTGTCTTGTGGGATTTTCGTCGCTGGTGGAACGTTCATGTGAAGCTGCTTCTATGAAATTTTTGCAGTTGTTCATGGACGAGGCAAAACGTGAACAAGCTAAGCTTCCCTTAGTTGCACTCGGACCTACCAAAAGCGGCACAGGCAGGCTTGGCGGCAAGTTTAGATACAAGCTGATAATCAAATGCAAAAACGGAAAGGCATTCAGAAACGTAATGAACCGCACTATAATGAAATGCTACAAGGACAGAGATTTTTATAATGTAAGCTTTTATGTTGATATAAACGGTGAAATAATTTAAAAGGAGTAATAATATGGCACTCAGAAATATTGTTAAATTCGGTGATGAAATCCTCAGAAAGAAGTGCAGGGAGGTAACGGTTTTTGACGACAAGCTGTGGGTACTGCTGGACGATATGTACGAAACAATGACTAACGCAAAAGGCGTTGGACTCGCAGCGCCGCAGGTCGGAATCCTCCGCAGAGTTGTCGTTATTGACATCGGCGAGGGCAGAATTGAGCTTATCAACCCTGTGATAACAGCTATGAAGGGCAAAAAGCGGGAGATAGAGGGCTGCCTTTCCGCTCCCGGCGAATGGGGCTATGTAACCCGACCGCAGAAGGTGAAGGTTACGGCTCAGAACAGATACGGCAAGGAAATCAAGCTTGAGGGCGAGGATTTGCTTGCAAAGGCTTTCTGTCATGAAATTGACCATTTGAACGGCATTATCTTTACAGATCTGGCTGACGAAATGGTTGACCCGTCCGAAATGGAATAATTGTTCATATAGATTGAATTTATGAACAAAAGAAAGGAATGATAAAGCGTGAATATTGTATTTATGGGAACTCCCGATTTTTCGGTACCGTGTCTTAATTCTTTGATTGAAGCGGGATACAATATAAGCGGTGTGTTCACACAGCCTGACAAGCCAAAAAACAGAGGCCACAAAATGCAGATGCCCCCTGTCAAGGAATGTGCTTTATCACACGGCATAGAGGTGTATCAGCCGCTGTCGCTGCGCAGGGGAGATGACGCCGCCGAAAGCATGGAAACGCTGAAAAGACTGAATCCCGACTGTATCGTTGTGGTGGCTTACGGACAGCTTCTGCCCAAGGAGGTGCTTGAGCTGCCTAAATACGGCTGCATAAACGTTCACGCGTCGCTGCTGCCTTTATACCGAGGTGCAGCGCCGATTCAGCGCGTAATCATGGACGGCTGTACCGTGACAGGCGTTACAACCATGCACATGGCGGAGGGTCTTGATACGGGCGATATGATTCTGAAGGATACAATCGAGATAGGCGAGAAAATGACCGGCGGAGAACTGCACGACGCACTTTCAGCAATGGGCGCAAGGCTAATTGTTGAAACGCTGAAGCAGCTCGAAAACGGCACAGCGCCGCGTGAAGTCCAGTCAGGCGATACCTGCTATGCAAAAATGCTGGATAAGGACACCTGCAAGCTTGATTTCACTCAGCCTGCCGAGGTTCTCTACAATCAGATAAGGGGACTTTCGCCCGCTCCAAGTGCGTTCACATTTCTTGGCGATAAAAGGCTTAAGGTTTATTTTGCGGAAAAGTGCGGCAAGGAATACGACCTGCCCTGCGGAACGGTTCTCAGCGATTTTACAGTGGTGTGCGGCGACAAAAAGACGCTCAGGTTCACTGATATTCAGCTTGAGGGCGGAAAACGAATGAGCGTTTCCGACTATCTCCGCGGTAGAAAAATCGAGGACGGTACTGTTTTAGGCTGACAGGAGGTTTTATGTTAGACTATATTCTTAACAACCCGACAGTTGCTTATTTTCTTGTAATTATTGCAGTTATTTTTTCAATTTATACGTCCATTACCGTTAAGACAACCTACAACAGGTATGAAAAAGTCAAGACGAGAACAGGCGTCAGCGGCGGCAATGTGGCAAGGCAGATTCTGGACAGCTATGGACTTTACAACGTTGAAGTCGTGCTGATTCAGCGCGACAAGCTGACCAACTTCTACGACCCTCGCAGCAACACGGTAAATCTCTCGCCAAGCGTTTTCTATGGCGACAACGTAGGCGCAGTGGGCGTGGCTGCACACGAATGCGGTCATGCGATTCAGTATGCGCAGAATTATTTCCCGATAAAGCTTAGAAATACGCTTGTTCCCGTGGTAAATTTCGGCTCCAATGCATGGTTCTGGTTTTTCATTTTGGGAATGACGTTCAGTTTACCGATACTGGTTGACGTGGGAATTATCTTTTTTGCGCTGATTGTTGTATTCCAGTTCGCAACGCTGCCGGTTGAATTCAATGCAAGCAGCAGGGCGATGAACGTACTCAGCAATCAGATGATTCTCGGTGCAGACGAGCAAAAAGGCGCAAAACGAGTGCTGAGAGCGGCTGCAATGACGTATCTCGCAAGCCTGATCGTATCAATCGCGCAGCTGCTGAGGCTTCTTGCAAACACAAAAAGACGTAGATAACAGAGGGTTTTATGAAGACATCACGACAGATTGTACTTGATCTGCTGACAAAAATGGATAAAAACGGTTCATATTCCAATATTATCCTTGATAACACGTTCAGCAGGGAAAAGCTTGATTCAAGGGAAAAGGGCTTCGCAACGGCACTTTTTTACGGCGTTCTGGAGCGAAAAATGACTCTCGACTATATAATAAGGTACTATTCTTCGATGGAGTTTGATAAACTTAGCACGGAGGTTGTTCAGCTGCTCAGAATGGGAATATATCAGCTGCTGTACATGAATTCCGTGCCTCAGAGCGCAGCAGTCAATGAAACCGTATTGCTCGCTCCCAAGTCTGCAAAGGGCTTTGTGAACGCAATCCTGCGTAATTTTCTTCGTGACGGGCTTAAAATTGACTATAAAACGCTTGAGGGAATAGGAAAGCTGTCGATTGAATATTCCTGTCCAAAATGGCTGATAAAAAAATGGATTGCACAGTTCGGTGACGACGGAGCCGAAAAAATATTGCAGTCAACCTTCGGCAGACCGCCGCTGTTTGCCAAGGTCAACACACTGAAATGCACCGCTGTCGAGCTTATTGAAGCGCTGAAAAAAGAGGGCGTTGAGGCAAGGAAAAACGAGCTGCTGGACGACTGCATTGAAATCGGCAGAGTACAGGGCGTTGAGTTTACAAATGCCTACCGCAGAGGTCTGTTCCATATTCAGGATATTTCCTCTCAGCTTTGCTGTAAAATTGCAAGGCCTATGTTCAACGAAACTGTTCTTGATATGTGCGCCGCGCCGGGCGGAAAATCGTTCACAATGGCTGAAATGATGAACAACCGCGGCAAGCTGTACAGCTACGATTTGTACGAGGGCAAGGTTTCGTTCCTGCGCGAGGGAGCAAAAAGACTTGGCATTGACATTCTCACAGCTTCCGCCAATGACGCCACGGTGTTTAACGAGGAAATCCCTCAGGCGGATAAGGTTCTCTGCGATGTGGTCTGCTCAGGACTTGGCGTTGTGAGAAGAAAGCCCGAAATCAAGTATAAGCCTATGAAAGAGCTTGAAGAAATTCCGCCGATTCAGAAGAAAATATTGGAAACCTGTTCCCGATATGTCAAGCTTGGCGGTACTTTAATTTACTCAACCTGCACCATAAATACAGACGAAAACGAGCGCATAATCGAGGAGTTTTTGCAGAATAACAGCGATTTTGCGCCTATAATAGTGCCGCTGAACATTGCGGGAGTTCCGGAAAGTCACATGAGGACGTTTCTTCCGTACATTACAGGCGGCGATGGATTTTTTGCCGCAACGCTCAGGAGAATTAAATGAACGAAAATAAAATCGACGTGCTGTCGCTGACCCTTGATGAAATAGAAGCGGAAATTCTCGCAATGGGCGAGAAAAAATTTCGCGCAAAACAGATTTTTGAATGGCTGCATAAAAAGAAAGTCACGTCATTTTCACAAATGACCAATCTTTCTGCACAATTGATTGAAAAGCTTGACAATAAATTTTGGATAAATTCACTAATTGTTAAAAAAAGGCTTGTATCAAGTATAGATAATACTGTAAAATATCTTTATGGTTTGCACGACGGAGAAAAAATTGAATCCGTACTGATGTCTTATAAGCACGGCAACAGCCTGTGCGTTTCTACTCAGGTTGGCTGCAAGATGAAGTGCAGATTCTGCGCCTCGACCATTGCAGGCTGGGTACGAAATCTTGAACCGTCAGAAATCCTGCTTCAGATTTACGAAACCGAGCGGGACAGCGGCCGCACCGTTGACAGCATTGTGCTGATGGGCATAGGCGAGCCGCTGGACAATTACGACAATGTAATCAAGTTCTTGAAAATTCTGTCAACAGGCGACGAAATGAGCCTGCGCAGAGTTTCGGTTTCAACCTGCGGACTGGTAAACAGAATATACGACCTTGCGGAACTGAAGCTGGGAATTACCCTTTCCATTTCGCTCCATGCGCCGACAGACGAAAAACGCAGCGCCATAATGCCTGTAAACGACCGATTTAACATCGAACAGCTGATTGAAGCCTGCAAGGTTTATTTTGAGAAAACAGGCAGACGCATCAGCTTTGAGTTTGCTCTCATTCAAGGCGTCAACGACGACAGGCAAACAGCCGAGGAGCTAATAAAGCTGCTTAAACCGCTGAATCCCTGTCATGTAAACCTTATCCCCATAAATGAAATAAAAGAGGGAACGTACAAGAAATCCAACTATGTAAAAGGCTTTCAGGAAATGCTGCTGAACGCCGGTATAAATGCAACCGTCCGCAGAACTCTCGGCGCGGACATAAATGCGGCGTGCGGACAGCTCCGCCGTGATAATATTTAAGCTTGTCAGGTGGTGTAATTTTGAAGCTATATGCAAAATCCGATATTGGGTTAGTCCGCTCTGAAAACCAGGACCGTGTATGGACGGGCGTTTTAGGCGACAACGAGGCGGTTGCCGTCATACTCTGCGATGGAATGGGCGGAGAAAAGGCGGGCAGCTGCGCCAGCCAGATGACCGTTGACTTCATGACTGAGCGTATTCAAAAGGGCTTCAGAGCCAATATCAGCCGCAACTTTATCAGAAACCTGCTGATTACGTCAATCACCGCGGCTAACAGCCTTGTTTACGACAAATCGCGCTCGGATGAAAGCAAGCACGGTATGGGAACAACCTGCGTTGCAGCCGTTATATACAACCAGCGTGCATATATAATAAATGTAGGCGACAGCAGGGCGTACCATATTTTTGACGATAATATGCAGCAGATAACCAAGGACCATACATATATAAGACATCTTATTGAACGCGGAGAAATCACAGAGGAGGAGAGCAAAACTCACCCTGAACGCAACAGAATCACAAGAGCGGTAGGCGCTGAGCGCTCCATAACTCCCGATTATTTCGAGCTTGACCTTGAAGAAGGACATATACTGCTTTTCTGCTCAGATGGACTTTCGTCATACGGCGACGACGCGGAAATTGCGGAAATAGTGGTAAATAATCCCATCAGCAAGGGCTGCGACCTTCTGGTTGACTATGCTCTCAGAAACGGCGGCCGCGATAATGTAACGGTAGCACTTGCACTTTGCTGAGATATATTGTATAATGGCAGTTGAAAGGATAGGTTTAATATATGGATAGTAACATTGGTAAAAAGCTGGACGGCAGATACGAGCTGCTTGAGCTTATCGGTGTTGGCGGAATGGCTGATATTTACAAGGCCAAGGATATAACGGAGGACAGGATAGTTGCCGTGAAAATTCTGAAAAACGAATTTGCCGGCAGCGAAGACTTTTTAAGACGTTTCAGAAACGAATCAAAGGCGATCGCTCTCCTTTCTCATCCTAACATTGTAAAAATCTATGACGTTGGTTTTACCGATAAAATCCAGTTTATTGTCATGGAATATATCGACGGAATTACTCTTACGGAGTATATTGAGCGTCAGGGCGTACTGAAATGGCGCGACGCGGTTCATTTCACGCTTCAGATTCTAAAGGCCTTGCAGCACGCTCACGACAGAGGAATTGTTCACCGCGACATTAAATCTCAGAACGTTATGCTCATGTCCGACGGAACGATAAAGGTCATGGACTTCGGAATCGCCCGTTTCAACCGCGAAACCGACAAGACTATTTCCGAAAAGGCAATCGGCTCAGTTCATTACATAAGCCCCGAACAGGCGAGAGGAGATATAACCGACGAAAAGAGCGATATTTATTCCGTAGGTGTAATGCTCTATGAAATGCTTACGGGACAGAAGCCTTTTGACGGCGATAATCCTGTTTCAATTGCGCTTATGCATATGCAGTCGCAGCCGAAACGCCCTACCGAAATCAACAGCTCGATACCGGAGGGACTTGAGGAAATTGTTATCAAAGCCATGCAGAAGGAACCGTCAAAGCGCTACCAGACCGCAGGCGAGATGATAAAGGATATAGAGGAATTCAAGAAAAATCCAAGTATTGTTTTTGAGTACAAATACTTTTCCGCAGACGGCTCCACCAAGTATTTTGACAAGGTGAGCCAGCCGGAACCCGAACAGCCGAAAAGGAGAACAGAAATGCGCAAATACAAAGACGAAGAGGAATATGAGGACGTTGACGACGACGAATACGATGAGGACGAAGACGATGACGACGACGAAGTGAGAGAACGCCGCAGTCCGCTGCTGCCTATACTGTTCGCGGTTGCGTCGGTATTTGTAATCATGACCGCATGGCTCATCTATGAAATTGTTACTCAGAATATCGGCGATATTGTTGCCGAGGGCGGCGAAGAAATAAAGATGCCGTACCTAATCGGCATGACATGGGACGAAGCAATCAGCCAGTACGATTATCTGAATATTGAAGCTGTGCAGGAATATTCGTCCGAGTACGACAAGTATGTAATCATGGATCAGAGCGTTGCCGCAGGCAGAACAATCAAGGAAAACAACAAGATTACCGTTACTGTCAGCAACGGACCGAAGCTTGTTGAGATTGACGACTTTACCAACCGTCCGGTTGAGGAAGTAAAGACAATGCTGAAAAAGCAGGGCTTTGACGTAGGATTTACCTACATGGAAAGCGACGAGGTTTCAGCCGATTTCGTTATCAAAACAGAGCCTGCCGCTCGTTCTATGGTTGAGGAAGGCTCAAAGGTTATCTGCTATGTAAGCTCGGGCGCTGCCGAAACGCTGACGGCTGTTCCGCAGATGATAAAGCTGTCCCTTGCGTCCGCTAAGGCAAGAGCAGAGGAGTATGGAATTATCCTTACAATTGTTTATGAGCCAAGCACAACGGTCGAAAAGGATCACGTTATCAGCCAGTCTATTGACCCGCTTGAAAAGGTTGAAAAGGATACGGTTGTAGAAATCGTTGTAAGCAACGGCGAGATACCTGTAAGAGAATCCCAGATTAAGGTAACAATGAGCTCGTCTGCGTCAGGCAAGTTCACGTTTGAATACTACATTGACGGTCTGCTTCAGGAGGATATGACCGAGATACGCGACATCAGCCTCAGCAAGGAAATTCTGTGGAAGATTTCGGGCAGCGAGGTTTCAAACTACGCAATCATGGTAACATCTCAGGAAACAGGCGAAACAGCCAAGTTTGTTGAAATGGAGGTTGACTTTACAACCGATCCGCCTACAAAGACGACAATTGAGTTTAACGACAAGGTATTCAGACAGCTTTCTAACGGTACAATTGAAGTTACCGAGCCTACCGGCACAACAGACGATATTGAAATCGACGACCCGAATTTTACTGATACGACAGAGCCTGCCGACACAACAGTGCCTGTTGATAACACAGATGATGAAGAAATTCCGTCTGACGACATAATTGAGGAATAATTTGTGAGTATTGTTTCCGGAAAAATTTTAAAATCCGTTGGGGGTTTCTACACAGTAGAAGCCCCTTGCGGTGTTCTAAACTGCAAGGCAAGAGGCGTGTTCAGAGTAAAAAATATCAGCCCCATGGCGGGGGATATTGCAAGTGTACAGCTTGACGACAATGCCGAGCCGCTGATTGTTGACATTGCCGACCGAAAAAACAGCATTATAAGGCCGCCGCTTGCAAATCTTGACGCAGCCCTGCTGGTTGTTTCCACCTGCGAGCCTGCACCGAATGCATTTGTGCTGGACAAGCTGATTGCTATTTTTGAGAGCAAGGACATTGAACCTGTTCTCGTTTTTACAAAAAAGGACAAGCTTGTTTGCAGCGAGTTTATAAGCATATACGAAAAAATCGGATTTACCGTGTTTGCCGTTGATAATACAAGCGGTGACGGAGCGGAGCGTGTTATCAGCTATATAAAAGGCAAGACCACTGCGCTGATCGGAAATTCGGGCGTGGGAAAATCCAGTCTGATGAACCTGATTAAGCCCGATTTAAAGGCTGACACCAATGAAATCAGCAAAAAATTAGGACGCGGCCGTCATACCACAAGGCAGGCGGAGCTTTATAAGCTTGACGAAAACACCTACATTGCCGACACACCGGGATTTTCTACGGTAGAAATAGGAAAGTACGGTGCAATTCCAAGCACGGAGCTTATGGGCTGTTTTAGGGAATTTGCCGAATTTAACGGGAAATGCAGATTTAATAACTGCGTTCATATGAAAGAGGCAGGCTGCCTTGTAACCGAGGCTGTCAAAAACGGGATAATATCCGAAAGCAGATACGGCAGCTACACAAGAATGTACGAGGAAGCCAAAATCGCCGAAAACACATATTAAGAATAAGCCGTCATTGTACGGCTTATTTTTGTAGCAAAATTCCTTCTCCCGAATAAAATAGAATATCAGAAAAGGAGATGAGAATATGCGCCGACCGAGAAGAAACAACAGATGTCCAATTATATTTGCACTTTTTGGCTGCGCGGTTCTTTGCCTTTGTTTTATCTCCTTTAAGGTTTTTCTGGTTATTCTTGCACTTGCACTTATAGCAATCGGAATATGGATGCTAAAGTGCTGTTAGAAAGGGGTACATAATGAAAATAGTAGTTGTAAAAAGTCCGCGTATTCTTGCGAGCTTTCTCCGTTTGTTTTTCCATATAAAGAAAGAATCTGCGGCATAATCTATGAATAAAACCTGTTTAAAGCAGGTTTTATTTTTTTGCAAATACTCATATACATTTAAAAAGAAAGGACGTGCTTGTATGGAAAATAACGAAATGTTCATAAATACAACTGAAAATGAACAAACAGAAAAAGAAATAGCTGTGTTCACTAATCCAAAACCCGTGATAATCCGCAGAACAAGCGAAATTATCACTACTCAGGCAATAATATGCGTTGCGGTTGTAATCTCCATGCTGCTGCTGAATGTGTTTGCACCTGAGGTGTATGGGGTAATTGACAGCGTTATAAGAGAGTGTATGGTGTAATGATAAGGTTAAGGCTGGGAAGCTGTTTGCTGAATTTCGACTTCACTTTTTTCGCCGTAATGGCTTTGTTCTGCTGCCTTGATTCGGACGGCTTCGGCTTTTTAAGCGTCAGTGCCTGCGCGCTCCATGAATTTGGTCATCTCGTTTCCATGAAAATAAAAAGGGAAAGGGTAAGCGGAATAACATTTTACGGCGGCGGAATAAAAATAAGCAGAGAAAAGCAAAGCGGCTCTGTGTTGGTGATTCTTGGCGGTGTAGCTGTAAATTTTACGCTTGCAGCAATATGTTTGTTCATAAACAACAGCTATGTGAACATTTTTGGCGTGATAAACCTTGTTATCGGTCTGTTCAATATGCTGCCAATAAGCTGTCTTGACGGAAAGCAGCTGCTTGACTTAATGCTGCTGAAGCTTCTTCCTCCCGACAAGGCGATAATTTGTTCACACGCAGCCGAAAAAGTGAACATTATAATATCAATTACCGCCATAATTGTACTGGTTTGTTTTAATATTGTTAATTTTTCGGCTGCTATTGTCTTTGTGTACATTTTTGCTGTTGATATTATTTCGAAAGTGTGCTATGATAAGAAGTAATGCAAAAAGAAAAGGAATTATAAAATGTACAAAGACAAACTCGATAAAATTTTGTTAAAGGTTCAGAAACCATCGCGCTACATTGGCGGCGAAATGGGCTCTGTTACTAAAAATAAGGAAGATGTAAGCGTAAGGTTTGCTTTTTGCTTCCCTGATACATACGATGTAGGTATGTCGCATCTCGGAATGAAAATCCTGTATTCGCTTACCAATAAGGTTGACCGTTATTGGTGCGAGCGCGTTTTCATGCCAATGCCCGATATGGAAGAGCAGATGCGCAAAAATAACATTCTGCTGTACGGTCTTGAAAGTCTTGAGCCAATAAAGGATTTTGACTTCATCGGCTTCACTCTCCAATATGAGCTTAGCTACACTAACGTGCTTGAAATGCTCGACCTTGCGGGCGTACCTGTTCTTGCAAAGGAGCGCCATGAGCTTTCGCCAATCGTTATGGCAGGAGGTCCATGCACCTGCAACGCCGAGCCGCTCTGCGATTTCGTGGATTTATTTGTGCTCGGAGAGGGCGAGGAAGTAAACCTTGAGCTTATGGAGCTGTATGAAAAGTTCAAGGCAGACGGCAAAAGCAAGGAAGAATTTCTCATTGCCGCCGCTCAGCTTCAGGGCGTTTACGTTCCAAGTCTGTATGATGTTTCCTACAACGATGACGGAACGGTGAAGGAGATAAAACCGCTGCACGGTGCGCCTGCAAAGGTAACAAAGCGCATTATAAAGGATCTGGACAAGGTGTATTACCCCGAAACCTTTGTTGTGCCTTTCTCAGAAATCGTTCACGACAGAGCGGTTGTAGAGGTGCTTCGCGGTTGCATACGCGGCTGCCGCTTCTGCCAAGCGGGATTTTTGTACAGACCGTTTCGCGAGAAAACGCAGGATACTATATATAATGAAACCAAATCCCTCTGTGACAGCACAGGCTATGACGAGGTGTCCCTTTCCTCCCTCAGCACCAGCGATTACAGCGAGATTGAGCAGCTTTTGCAGAAGCTCACTTCCTACACAAACAGCAACGGTGTAAATCTTGCGCTTCCGTCCCTCCGCATTGACAAATTCAGTAAAGAGGTTGTAAATCAAATTAAGAGCGTTCGCAAGAGCGGACTTACATTTGCTCCCGAAGCAGGTACGCAGCGTCTGCGCGACGTTATCAACAAAAACGTCACCGAGGAAAACGTTATGGAAAGCTGCCGAATTGCCTTTGAAGGCGGCTATACAACCGTTAAGCTTTACTTCATGTGCGGACTGCCTACCGAAACTCTTGATGATATTGCGGGAATCAAAGACCTTGCCGAGAAAATAGTTGAGCTGTATTATTCGATTCCGAACCGCAAAAAGGGCGGAAAGGGAATACAGATTTCCATTTCGCTCTCAACGTTTATTCCTAAGCCGTTTACGCCATTCCAGTTTGAACCTCAGCCTACAAAGGAAGAAATAGACGAGCGTCAGAAATATCTGCTTGATATTGTAAATTCGCGCAAAATCAACGTAAGCTGGTCACGCTATGAAACCACAATTCTGGAGGCGGTTCTTGCGAGAGGCGACAGGAAAGTGGGCAGGGTAATTTATGAAGCGTGGAAAAAAGGCTGCAAGCTTGACGGCTGGATGGAATATTTCAATTTCGATTCGTGGAAACAGGCGTTTGAGGAATGCGGCGTTGATATGTCGTTCTATGCAAACCGCCGCCGTTCTTATGACGAAGTGCTTCCGTGGAGTCACATGGATATTCTTGTTTCGCCTGAGTTTTTCATTCGCGAAAATAAGAAAGCCCACGCGGAAACCGCAACGCCCAACTGCCGCGAGAAATGCAGCGGCTGCGGCGTAAGCAAATGTATCGGAGGTGCTTGCTTTGAGTAATACGAGCGTAAGAGTCTTTTTCTCCAAAACGGGCCGTGCAAAGTACATTTCCCATCTTGATTTGTACAGACTTTTTCAGCGTGCAACAAGACGCGCAAAGCTGCCGATATGGATGACAGAGGGCTTCAATCCACATACCTATATTACATTTGCGCTGCCTCTGTCCCTTGGAACAGAGGGCGTCTGCGAGTGCCTTGATACAAAGGTGACGGAGGACATTTCCTTTGATGAAATCAAAGAAAAACTGTCAAAAGCACTGCCTGACGATATAAAAATTTTGAAGGTATGCGAGCCTGTTTATAAGCATACCGAAATAGAAAAGGCGCTGTACGAGATTGAAACAGATGAAAGCATGGACAAGCTCAGAGCTTTTTTTGACCGTGATACGATAATTACGGAAAAGAAAACAAAAAAGGGAATTACGGAAATCGACCTGAAGCCTTATATTGAGATTGTTTCAATGAAAAACGGCGTTGTGAAGATGAAACTGCCGGCAGGCGTTGATGTAAATATCAACCCTAATCTGGTTTTTGAGGCTTATGAAAAAGCAAAGGGCTGTGAAATCGGAAAGCTTAACATAAAACGCACAGCAATTTTCTGCAAAAACGGCGAGGAATTCAGATAAATATCAAATTTTATGGGAAAATTCGCAAAAAGCACTTGATTTTCCTATATAAAGATGATATAATATTAAAGCATTTAGTATCCGTTGTGTAATTATGCCTGTTTTCAGGCGGCACAATGTGAGTAATGCCCAACAAAAAGTTGAACATTAAGAGGACAGTCCGCTGCGTTAAAACCGTCAGGACGGCGGTTTCTTGCCGATAAAGGTATCGGTATTGTAATTGTATAACGCAAGAATGTCTGCAAACCAGGAGGAAAAAACATGGATGCACTCAAAATTATCGCACAGGACAGCATGAAGAAGGAAATGCCGGTTGTAAACGTAGGCGACTTAGTAAAGGTTTACGTTAAGATTACAGAAGGCGACAAGTCCAGAATTCAGGTTTTCGAGGGAACAGTAATTGCTAAGAAGCACGGCGGTATCTCTGAAACTTTCACAGTAAGAAGAGTTGCTCACGGCTGCGGCATTGAAAGAGTATTCCCGGTTCATTCACCTGCTGTTGACAAGGTTGAAGTTGTCAGAGAAGGTGTTGTTCGCAGAGCTAAGCTGTATTATCTGCGTGATAGAGTTGGTAAGGCTGCTAAGGTTAAGTCCAAGTACAACTAATAGCCTGACTCCTAATAAGTTGAGTGGTAACGAACTTTTTTAAGTTCGTTATTACTGCAATTTATGGCTTTCATGCTGAACGGAAAGGCACGATATGGCAGAAAATCAGAACAATCTAAACGAAAACAATAACGAACCGCAGAAGCCGCAGCCTGTTCTCAAAGAGGGAGCAGACGAGGTAAAAGCCAAAGGCTCCCTGTTAAACGAGGCCTTTGACTGGGTGGAGAGTATTCTCATCGCGGTAATCGCTATTATTCTTATATTTACTTTTTTGGTGAGAGTAACCTCGGTTGACGGCTCGTCAATGAATCCTACCCTTGTGGATCAGGAAAGACTGCTGGTAACCGATTTGTTTTATTCACCGCAGTACAACGATATAGTTATTTTACAGGCAAACGGTTTGATAAATGAAAACGGCGAATACGGCAAGCCAATTGTAAAGCGTGTAATCGGACTTCCGGGCGATACAATAAACATTGATTTCGACAACGGAATTGTTTACCGCAACGGCGAAGCGCTGAAGCTTGAAACGATTGACGGTCTGCTGTATGAAGACGGTCACACGATAAACGACTATACCCATAAC
>CAKSIR010000038.1 GCA_934462775.1 uncultured Ruminiclostridium sp. | reverse complement strand
GGGAGCAAGTGAGATCTTCATTTCTGTAGACTTAACGAAATCAATCATAACGTACAATGCCTCTTTCTTTTATAAATTCCGATTTATCTGTCAGTTAATTATAACACAGTTAGCACCAAAAATCAATATCACAAGCAACGCAAAGTCGATTTTGACATAAACATCAAAATCAGCTTTAATACTTCTGCATGATTATCTCACAAATTCCTGCGGTTTTCATATTACGGTTCAATTATTCTTCTTGCAGTCGATTCCCTTACAACAAGCTCGGGTCTTAGCACAAGTCTTGTTGCTCTCATTCCGTTAATTATCTGCATTATCATCATAAACGCGCTTTTCCCGATAAGCAGGCGGTTCTGCGAAATAGTAGTAAGAGCGGGGTTGGAGGTTTTTGCAAGGGGCAGATCGTCAAAGCCTATTACGCTCACATCCTGCGGAACGCGAAGTCCCAGGTTGTGCAGCTGTTTTATCGCCTTTACCGCAATTCTGTCGCTGGCGCAGATTATAGCGGTAGCGCCGTTGTCGACAAGACCCGCAACCTTGCTTTGGTCAAATTGCTCGAAATAGCTGCCATAAGCTACAAGCTTTCGGTAAACGCGCAGACCGTGGGAGGTCATCGCCTCAGTGAACGCTGCTTCGCGCTCCATTGTGACTGCAAAGTGCTGTTCGCCGCCAAGATAGGCAATCAGCCTGTGTTCGAGCTGCTGAAGATGCTCAACCGCTATGTTCAGCCCCGCCTGATTGTCCGAGCCGATTCGCGTTACTGTCGGAAAATCAACATAGTTGTCAAGGACGATAATTGGCGTATTGTTTTTTCTGATTTTGTCTATGAAGCGCTGGCTCGGCTTTATTCCGAGGAAGAAGCAGCCGGTGTATGTATCACGCATATACTTGTCGCCGTATTCGCCTGCTTCTGCTTCGGCTCTGCCCATTGAAACCACTTCAACCCCGAAACCGTCCTCGTTGGCTGCAGAGCGGAATCCCATGATTATCTCATAGTCGAACTGGCGGATTGTATCCTTGTCAAGGTTGTTGACAAACACGATTACGTTGCGCTGTTTTGGCGACACACGTCTTGAGATGTACCCCATTTCAGACGCGCATGAAAGGACGCGTTCCCTTGTCTGACTGTTTATGTCTGTTGCATTTGAAAGCGCCTTTGAAACGGTGCTTTTGGATATGCCAAGCTTTGCGGCAATATCTTCAATTGTTGTTGATTTGTTTTCTCCCACCGTTTTTACCGTCCTTTCCCAATTTCATAATTATATTATATCACTATGAAACAGAGTAGTCAAGAAACAGAAATAAATTCTTATTAAGCGTTGTAATTAAATGAAACATTACCATGAACCGTTTATATGGAAAAGGCACGTTATTATTTACAATTGCAATTGACAACAGCCTATACCAATGCTATAATAAAAGCAATCGAATAATAAACAACAGGTGTCGGACGTTCACAGAACGGTCCGGTGAAAAGGGAAACAGGTGAAATTCCTGTACGATCTCGTCACCGTGAAAAATAGCGGGAAGAATAATGCCACTGAGAAATTGGGAAGGCTCTTTGCTGCGGTTAAGTTTAAGTCGGGAGACCTGCCTGCTGTTTGTACAGAGAAAGCCACGAGGAATTGGCAGGTACGTTTTGCATACGGTTATCCGTGTGCTGATTTTGTTATGCACTTTTGCCGAAATATGCTTATGGTTTATTTCGGCAAGGGTGCATTTTGTTTTGAGGGAATATGGATATTGAGAATATCAAGCCTGCGGATATTGAGCGCAGGAGCATGGAAATAATTGAAAGCGAGCTTGGCAGCACCGAGGGTCTTTCGGAAACTGAAAAGCTGATCGTAAAAAGAGCGATTCACACTACCGCCGACTTTGATTACCTTAAGAATATGAAATTTTCCGATGGCGCTGTGCAGAAAGGTCTTGAAGCACTGGCAGGCGGCGCGGTAATTGTTACCGATACTCACATGGCTGAATCCGGAATAAGCAAGCCTGCGCTGAAAGCGCTTGGGTGCAGAGTGTGCTGCTTTATGTCTGACGCTGACGTTGCTGAAAAAGCAAAAGCTGACGGCACAACAAGGGCAGTTGTTTCAATGGACAAGGCGGCGGAGCTGCTTGAAAATGAAAAAGTGATTTTTGCGGTGGGAAATGCTCCTACCGCGCTTATAAGGCTTGACGAGCTGATAAAGGCGGGCAGAATTTCGCCGGTGCTGATTATCGGCGCGCCTGTCGGTTTTGTGAACGTTGTTCAGTCGAAAGAGATAATCATGAAAGGCAGCGCGCCCTACATAGTCGCCGCAGGAAGAAAAGGCGGCAGCGGAGTTGCGGCGGCAATCTGCAACGCAATGCTTTATCGTCTGTACGACAGGAAAACAGGACTGCTTACGGGGAATGTCAATGCTTGAGAAATACATTTATCACGGAAAAGAAAAGCTGCGGTGCGGCTATACGACAGGCTCGTGCGCTACGGCAGCGGCAAAGGCGGCGGCAGAAACCCTGCTTACAGGGGAGATAGCCCGAAGCGTTGAGCTGCTCACTCCTAAGGGAGTGCTGCTTGACCTTAAAGCGGAAAAAGGCGAACTGACGGAGGAATATGCGTCCTGCGCAATACGCAAGGACAGCGGCGACGACCCTGACATCACAAACGGCATACTGGTTTATGCAAGGGCTGAAAAAATCCCCTACGGGATTGAAATTGAAGGCGGACAAGGCGTTGGCAGGGTTACAAAAGCGGGACTCGATCAGCCGATTGGCGCTGCGGCGATAAACAGCGTGCCGAGAAAAATGATTGCGGCGGCAGTGGCTGAAATTTGCGAGAAATACGAATATCGCGGCGGAATACGGATAACTGTTTATGTGCCGGAGGGCGAGGAAATTGCGAAAAAGACCTATAACCCGCGAATGGGCATAGAGGGCGGCATTTCGATAATCGGCACAAGCGGCATTGTGGAGCCTATGAGCAGCCGTGCGCTTGTAGACACGATACGGGTCGAGGAGCAGATGAGAAAGGCAGAGGGACGCCGAAACCTGCTGCTTACAATCGGCAATTACAGTCAGAATTTCCTGTCGGAAAAAATGCCGCACATATTGCGGTACAGCGTAAAATGCAGCAACTTCATCGGGGAAGCTGTTGATATTGCTCTTGAACTGGGGTTTGAGAGCCTGCTTATTGTAGGGCATATCGGCAAGCTTGTGAAGCTTGGCGCAGGCATTATGAATACTCATTCCGCACAGGCTGACGGACGAATGGACGTGCTTGTTACCTGCGGAGTATTGGCGGGCGCGGACGTGTCAGCGTTAAAAAGGCTGCCCGATTGTGTTACTGTTGACGCGGCGCTTGATATACTTGACGAAGTCGGAGCGGTACAGAAAACTGCGGATATACTGATGAAAAAAGCCCAGTATTATCTTAATGCAAAGGTAAAGGGCGAGATGAAAATCGGTGCGCTGATGTTTTCGGATAAACGCGGGATAATTGGCAGAACAGAATCAGCGGACGAGATTTTAAGGCTGATTTCGGAGGAATACAATGGTTAATTTTGTAGGAGCGGGCTGCGGTGCGGCAGATTTGATTACCCTTCGCGGAAAAGCGCTGCTTGAAAAAGCAGATGTTATAATTTATGCAGGTTCGCTTGTAAATCCACAGCTTTTGGAATATGCAAAAAAAGAATGTGAAATTCATAATAGCGCATATATGACGTTGGAGCAGGTTATTGATGTGATGAAAAAAGCGGAAGATGACGGCAGAATGACCGTCAGACTGCACACGGGAGATCCCTGTCTTTACGGCGCGATCCGCGAGCAAATGGACTGTCTTGACCGTCTGGGAATAGCCTATGATATTTGTCCCGGAGTAAGCTCGTTCTGCGGTGCGGCGGCTGCATTGAAAGCGGAATACACCCTGCCGGACGTTTCGCAGACGGTTATAATTACGCGAATGGCAGGCAGAACGGCAGTTCCCGAAAAGGAGAGAATCGAAGCCCTTGCGGCTCACGGCGCAACAATGGTGATTTTTCTCAGCACGGGAATGCTTGCAGAGCTGTCGGAGAGGCTCGTAAACGGCGGTTATAATGCGGACAGCTCGGCGGCAATCGTCTACAAAGCAAGCTGGGCTGACCAAAAGGTGTGCCGCTGTACAGTCGGAACGCTTGACGAAACAGCGCGCGCAAACGGAATAACCAAAACCGCGCTTATCTGCGTCGGCGGCTTTCTCGGAGATGATTATTCGCTGTCGAAGCTATACGATAAATCCTTTGAAACGGAATTCAGAAAGGCAGATATATGAGGGTTGCCGTAATTTCCGTTACCCGAAAGGGCAATTTGATTTCACGCAAAATAGCAGAAAATATCAGTGCTGACTGCGACAGATATGTTTACGAAAAAATTCCCGACAAAGGCGCAGAGGCATACGGCAATATGAGAAAAATAACCGAGCAATGCTTTGCGGTGTACGATGGGATTGTGTTTGTCTGCGCCTGCGGAATTGCAGTGAGAATGATTGCGCCGTATATTGCTTCAAAGCTCAGCGACCCCGCTGTAATTGCGGTCGACGAGGGCGGAAGGTTCGCAGTTTCACTGCTTTCAGGTCACATAGGAAAGGCTAACGCGCTAACTGAAAGGGTAGCCGAAATTATCGGCGCAACAGCGGTTATAACTACTGCAACCGATGTAGGCGGCAAATTTTCGCCCGATAGCTTTGCGGTGGCAAACAATCTGTATATATGTGAATATGAACTTGCCAAGCTGATTGCCGCCGAAATTATAGACGGAGGAAGCATTGGGTTTTACAGTGATTTTGAATGTAAAAACGTTCCAGATTTTAGCAGAAACGGTAAGCTTGGAATATGTATTTCTCACAGTACGGGAAAAGCGCCTTTTGAGCAGACGCTGCACCTTGTACCGAGGAACGTTGTCGTGGGAGTCGGGTGCAGGAAAAACACCGATACCGCTGATTTTGAACGGTTTGTGATTTCGCAGCTTGAAGCGAACGGACTGAGTATTCACTGCGTCAGCCAAATTGGTACGATTGATTTGAAAAAGGACGAAAGGGCTATTTTGTCTTTTGCGGAAAAGTATGAAATACCGCTGAATTTTTATTCGTCGGAGCAGTTGGCGAATGTGAAAGGCGAGTTTGATTCCTCTGATTTTGTAGCAAAAATAACGGGCGTTGATAATGTTTGCGAGCGAAGTGCAATGATGTGCGGAAAAAGGCTGACGGTGAAAAAGCAGGCGATGAACGGAATGACGTTTGCAGCGGCGGAAATGCCCATAGATATTGATTTTGACAGGCGGGTTTTATGAAATTATATGTAATCGGTTTTGGACCGGGAAACAAGGACGGAATGACTTTCGCAGCTGAAAAAGCAATAGCTCAGAGCGATTCTGTGGTAGGCTACACGGTTTATGTTGATTTGATTCGTGAGCTTTTTCCGCATAAAGAATTTGCCTCAACCGCAATGCGAAAAGAAAAGGATAGAGTGATTTACGCCCTCCGAAAAGCTGCTGAGGGAAAGATGGTTTCCCTTGTTTGCAGCGGCGACAGCACTGTTTACGGAATGGCGGCTCTTGCTTTGGAGCTGGGGGAAGATTATCCGCAGGTGGAAATTGAAATTGTTCCCGGAGTAACGGCTGCACTCAGCGGAGGAGCGGTCCTCGGTGCACCGCTGACGCATGATTTTGCGGTAATAAGCTTGTCGGATCTGCTTACGCCGTGGGAAACCATTGAAAGGCGGCTTGACTGCGCGGCTCTAGGAGATTTCGAGGTCGCACTTTACAATCCCTCGTCGCAGAAGCGCGCCGACTATCTTGCTAAGGCTTGCGATATTATGTTAAGGCATAAGTCATCCGAAACGGTTTGCGGCTATGTGAGGAACATTGGCAGAAACGGCATGGAAAGCGGAATAATGACCCTTGCAGAGATGAGAAATTTTAAAGCGGATATGTTCACGACTGTTTTTATAGGAAACAGCGAAACGAAAAAAATCAACGGAAAAATGGTAACGCCGAGAGGATATAAAAATGTGTGATTTGCTTATTTTCGGAGGAACTACCGAGGGCAGGCTGCTTGCGGAATTTTGCTGTGCAAATGAAATCGGCGCTTATGTAAGCGTTGCGACCGAATACGGAGCGGAGCTGCTGCCGCGTTCGGAGCAGGTTCATGTGCTTGTGGGAAGAGTCGATTCGGACGGCATCGCAGATATGATAAAAAAGCACAATATATCAGTTGTAATAGACGCAACTCACCCATACGCCGAGGAGGTTTCAAGGAATATTCAGCGTGCTTGCTCGGCTGAAAATACGACAATGTACAGAATAAAAAGAAACGATGACGAGGAGTGTGCCAATGCGGTTTATTTTAACAGCATCGGCGCTGCTGTAAGCTATCTGGATTCAGTTGACGGGAACGCTCTTATAACTACGGGAAGCAAGGAGTTGTCAGCGTTTACGGCTGTTCACGATTTCAAAAACAGGCTTACTGTTCGAGTTCTTGACTCGGCGGAAATAAAGAAAAACTGTGAAGCGCTGGGATTTTCGGCTGACAAAATAATTGCTGAAAAAGGTCCGTTTTCAGCGGACCTGAATATTGCCCATATAAATATGAGCGGCGCAAAATACGTTGTTACAAAGGACAGCGGAAAGGCAGGAGGATTCGCAGAAAAAGTCAGTGCGGCAAATGCCTGCAATGCAAAGCTGCTTATTATAAAAAGACCTGAGGAAACAGGGCTTACGCTTGAGGAAACTGAAAAAATACTGCTTGAGAGGTATTCCGTTGGATAAGAAGGTTGTTATTGTTGGAATAGGAATGGACGGGGCTAAGACCCTCACCGCCGAAGCGCGCGAGGCTATTGACGGCGCACAGCTGATAATAGGTGCAAAGCGCATGGTCGGACCTTTTTTATCGCTTGGAAAGCAATTGTTCATTTCATATAACACAGAGGAGATTGCGGATTTTATCAGCAAATCGGACTTGACTGACATTGCTGTTTTGATGTCGGGCGACTGTGGGTTTTACAGCGGCGCTGAAAAGCTGGCTAAGCTTCTTGATAATTGTACGGTTATAAGCGGAATTTCCTCTCCCATTTACTTTTTCAGCAAGCTAAAAATGCCATGGCAGGATTGTCACTATGTAAGTCTTCACGGCGCTGACGCAAATATTGTCAGAAACGTGTGTACCTACGAAAAAACGTTTTTTCTACTTGGCGGAAAAGTTACGGTTTCTGAAATTTGCAGAAAACTCTGCTGCTACGGCTTGAAGAATTTGCAGGTTTATATCGGCGAAAATCTCAGCGCTAAAAACGAGAAAATTTCAAGCGGAATTGCCGCCGATTTCACCGATTATGAAAACGCAAATCTTTGTGTAATGGCGGTTATAAACCCTGACTGCGAGCGAGTTTTGCGAAGCGGAATAGCTGACGGAATGTTTCTTCGCGGTACTGTTCCGATGACAAAGGCGGAGGTTCGCGCAGTCTGCATTTCAAAGCTTATGATAAAAAAAGACGCGGTGTGCTGGGATATTGGCTGCGGTACAGGCTCGGTTACGGTTGAAATGGCTTTACAGTGCGCTGACGGAACGGTTTACGCTGTTGACAAAAACGTCGAAGCGGTGGAGCTGACGCAGCGAAACGCGCTAAAATTCAGATGCGACAACATTGTTATGCAAGGCGGGCGCGCGGAGCAAATTGCAGCCTTTTTTCCGCCGCCTGACTGTGTTTTTATAGGCGGCTCGGGCGGCTGCATTGATGAGATCATCTCAATCGCTGCGGAGAAAAATCCTCACGCCAATTTTGTTGTAACGGCGGTAACTCTTGAAACGCTGAACAAAGCAATTGCAGTGTTTGAAAGGCTGGAAATTCCTTACGAGGTAAGCCAGATAGCCGTGACAAGAACGAGAAAAATCGGAAGCAGCACAATGCTTGCGGCGGAAAATCCGATTTTCATTATAAACGGAGCAAGGCTATGAACAGAATCATGATTTCGGGCACATACAGTGGCTGCGGAAAAACAACGGTAGTATGCGCTGTTTTAAAGGCGCTTGTAAATCGCGGCGTCAATGTAAACGCATTCAAATGTGGACCTGACTATATCGATCCGATGTTTCACAGCAGAATAATCGGAGCTCCGTCACGCAGCCTTGACAGCTACTTCTGCGACAAAAACACGCTGAACTGTTTGCTGCACAAAAATGAAGCTGAGCTTTCGGTAATCGAGGGTGCAATGGGATTTTACGACGGAGTTGGCGATAGGTTTTCCGCTTTTCAGACTGCGGTCGATACGGGAACGCCTGTTGTTATTGTGCTTGACTGTAAGGGCATTGGAATATCAATGGGCGCTGTTATGAAAGGCTTTCTTGAGTTTCGCAGACCCAATAATACAGTAGGTTTTATTTTCAACCGACTGCCTGACAGCATGGTTGAAACGGCAAAAAAGCTTTGTGTTGAAATGCATACAGAGTATTTCGGGCGAATGCCGTTTTCAAAGGAAAACACTATTGAAAGCCGTCACCTGGGGCTTGTTACGGCGGCTGAAATTGACAATCTTAAGGATAAAACAGAGCGGCTCGCCAAGCTTGCCGAGGAAAATATCTTGATTGACAGGCTTATCTCTGCGGCGGAAAAAGCGGCCGATATGCCGTATAAACCCATTGATTTTTCGGCTTATAAAATTGACGCAAACGTCAAAATTGCAGTTGCAGCGGACAGCGCCTTTTGCTTTTATTATGAGGATAATCTTGACTTGCTGAGGGAGCTTGGCTGCGAAATTGCGTATTTTTCTCCGCTCCATGACAATAAGCTTCCTGATAACGTAAGCGGAGCAATATTGTGCGGCGGATACCCTGAGCTTTACGCTGAACAGCTTGAGAAAAACGTATCGCTGCTTGCAGACATAAAAAGCGCAATTGAGGGCGGAATGCCTGTAATAGCGGAATGCGGCGGTTTCATGTACCTTCATGATTTCATTGAGGACAACGGCGGAACGCTTCGCAGTATGGTTGGAATAATCAGGGGAAAGGCTTACAAAACGCCGAAGCTTCAGCGTTTCGGATATGTTGAGCTGACTGCAAAAAGCGACAGCCTGCTGCTTGGCGAGGGCGAATCGGTCAGGGCGCATGAGTTCCATTACTGGAACAGCACCGACTGCGGCAGCGGTTATCATGCCGTAAAGGCAAGCAGCGGCGCCGAATACGACTGCGTTCATTCAAGCAAAACCATGTATGCGGGCTATCCACATATCAACTTTTACGCTAACGTAAACACAGCAATCAACTTTGCACAAAAGTGCAGTGAGTACAGCAGGGAGAAAAATGAATAGGATTGAATTTATAAAACCGCTTGACGGCGAGTCAATGAAAAAAGCGCAGATTCGCTGGAATAATGTGGCGAAACCGCTGCACAGCCTTGGACTGCTTGAAAAAACGGTAATTCAGCTTGCGGGAATAATCGGCAGTGATGAAATAGACATTGGAAAGCGCTGCGTTGTTGATATGTGCGCGGACAACGGCGTTGTGTGCGAGGGAGTTACACAAACGGACAGCTCTGTGACGGCGGTTGTCGCAAAGGCAATGGCAGAGGGCAGGTCCAGCATAAACCGGCTTGCAGACCGGTATAACGCCGATGTGGTTCCTGTTGACATCGGGATGAACAGCAGCGTGCAGACTGAGGGCATATTGCAGCGTAAAATTGCCTGCGGCACGGGAAATATTGCGGCAGGCAGCGCAATGACGGCGGAGCAGGCAAAAAAAGCAATTGCAGCAGGCATGGACATTGTAAAGGACTGTGCCGAAAAGGGGTATAAAGTCATTGTCACAGGAGAAATGGGGATAGGCAACACTACCACGTCGTCAGCTTTGGCGGCTGTGATTCTTGGAGAAGCTGCGGCTGATGTAACCGGCAGGGGAGCAGGTCTTGACAACAAGGGACTTGCGCGGAAAACAGCGGTTATCGAGCGGGCGATTGCAGTGAATAAGCCTGACGTTTCCGACCCTGTGGGGCTGCTCGCAAAGCTTGGAGGGTTTGATATTGCGGGCATGGCGGGACTTTTTCTCGGCGGAGCGGTTTACAGAGTTCCCGTTGTAATAGACGGCTTTATCTCTGCTGTTTCTGCGGCGATTGCGGCGTTGATAAATCCGCTTGCAAAGGATTATTCGGTTTGCTCTCATGTGTCGAAAGAGCCTGCGGGAATGAAAATGCTGGATTATCTTGAAAAAAAGCCGCTTATCACTGCGGAAATGTGCCTTGGAGAGGGTACAGGCGGAATAATGCTGCTGCCGCTGCTTGACGGCGCGCTGGAGGTTTACAATTCCGCCCATAAATTTGACGAGCTTCCAATAAAAAAATACGAGGATTTTGAATGTTGATACTTATTACAGGCGGCAGCAAAAACGGAAAATCACACATTGCCGAATCCATAATCGAGCAGTTTGATTTGCCGCGTTTTTACATTGCCACCATGGAGCCGTTCTGCGAAGAGGCGCAGGCTGCCATCGAAAGACACCGCAGAATAAGAAGCGGCAAGGGCTTTGAAACAATTGAAAAATACACGGATCTGCACGAGGCGGAGCTTCCGTGCAGAGGCGCCGTATTGCTCGAATGCGCCTGCAATCTTTGCGCAAACGAGATGTTTTCGGCAAAAGAAAAAGAGCCTGTGAAAAAGATAGCGGAGGGCGTTGAAAAGCTGCTTGAAAAAGCGGAGGTGCTGGTGATTGTAACAAATCAGGTTGGCGACGACGGAGTTGCCTACGCTCCCGAAACAATGGATTATATCAGGAATATGGGTAGGCTGAATACTGCTCTGGCTGAAATGGCTGACTGCGTTATTGAGGCTGTTTACGGCATACCGCTGTTTCTTAAGGGAAAGGAGAAATGTCCATGCGCGTTATGAAATCGTTTTGCTCTGCGTTTCTGATGTATTCGAGAATACCCATGCCGATTGTTGAATGGAAGGAAGAAAACCGACGTTATGCGCTGTGCTTTTTTCCTCTTATCGGCGCGGTTATCGGCGGACTGTATATGCTGTGGTATCTGCTGTCGGACATTCTGGGCATTGACGGAGTTTTATTCGGAGTAATCTGCACGGTTATTCCGATTGCTGTTACGGGAGGAATTCATGTTGACGGATTCTGCGACGTAAACGACGCGAAAGCCTGCTGCGGTTCAAGAGAAAAAATGCTTGAAGTAATGAGCGATTCAAGAGTGGGAGCTTTTGCGGTGATAAATCTCTGCGTGTATCTTCTGCTTCAGACAGGCTTTTGTTCAATGGCGAACAGAATGGATACTGTGCTGATATGCGGCGTTGGGTTTGTGCTTTCACGGGCGCTCAGCGGACTTGCGGCGGTAACGTTCAAAAGCGCAAAAGGCGGCGGTGCGCTGCAAAATTTTGCAAAGCCCGCGCACAAGACTGTGACCGTTATCGCCGAGATTGTTTTCATTGCCCTTTCGTGCGCTGCAATGGTATTTGCAAATCCCGTCTGCGGCAGCGCGGCGATATTGGGAAACGCCGCAGTATTTCTCTATTACAGGCTTTTTTCATACAAGAAATTCGGCGGCATAACAGGGGATTTGGCAGGTTATTTCTTACAGCTAAGCGAGCTTGGAACGGTTATTTTTGCTGTTTCGGCAAGGCTGATTACGGAGGCATTATGAAACTGATTATAGGCGGCGCATATCAGGGCAAAACCGACTATGCAATAAAAAAATACCGCATAAATTCGGAGGAAATTATTGACGGAGCAGCGCTGCTTGACGCTGACAAAACGGGACTGAGGTGTGTGAAAAATTATCAGCTTTATGTAAAAAAGCTGTGCGAAAGCGGCGCAGATTCAATTGAAGAAACGAAGAAGCTGATAGCGGCAAATCCCGAAATAATTATAATTATGAACGAGATAGGAAACGGCATAATCCCATTGGAAAAATCCGAGCGTATCCGGCGTGAAGAAACAGGCAAAACAGGCTGTTTCCTTGCTGAGAAAGCGGAAACCGTTGAGCGGCTTGTCTGCGGAATATGCACAAGGATAAAGTGATGAAAATTATTTTTATAAGGCACGGAAAAACTGTCGGAAATCTTGAAGGGCGCTATATCGGAACAACCGACGAGAGCCTTTGCGAAAAGGGAATTGCCGAAATAAAGGCCATGAATTATCCCGATGTTCAGCAGGTCGTATGCAGTCCGTTAAAGCGCTGCACCGAAACTGCGGAGCTGATTTATCCGCGCGTAATTCCCATTATGTGCGACGATTTAAGGGAATGTGATTTCGGCGATTTTGAAAATAAAAACTACCTTGAATTAAGCGGTAATCCGGATTATCAGCGCTGGGTGGACAGTAATGGAAAGCTGCCGTTTCCAAACGGAGAAAGTCATGTGCAATTTAAAGCGCGCTGCATTTCCGCTTTTGACAGACAGCTTGTCAATAGTCGGAATAAGGATACAGCCTTTGTTGTTCACGGCGGAACGATTATGGCGATACTTGAAAAATACGCAGTTCCGAAAGGTAGCTTTTATGATTTTCAGGTAAAAAACGGCTGCGGATTCATCACGGAATTTGACGGCAAAAGCCTGATTATAACAGGAAAAATCGGAGAAGAAAAATGAAGATTGTTTTGTCTGTAATGCCGCTTGCAATAGGCTTTGTACTTGATATGATACTTGGCGACCCCTATTCGCTGCCTCACCCCATAAGGCTTATAGGAAGACTTATTGCAGCACTGGAAAAGGCAATGAGAAATCGCTTTCCCGAAAAGGAGCGGCTTGGAGGTACGCTTACGGCAGTCATCGTTCTGCTGCTCAGCACGGGAGTTCCGCTTGGGATACTGATTGCTTGCTTCAATGTAAACGTATGGCTGGAAGCGGCTGTTGAGGGGATTTTCTGCTATTATCTTCTTGCGGCAAAATGCCTGAAAAAGGAAAGCATGAAGGTTTACCACGCTATTGAGGAAAAAGACGTTGAAAAGGCACGTCAGGCTGTTTCAATGATTGTCGGACGTGATACGAAGCCCCTTGACGAAAAGGGCATAGTCAAGGCAGCCGTTGAAACCGTTGCCGAAAATACCTCTGACGGAGTTACAGCGCCCATGTTTTATATAATGCTTGGGGGAGCTGCGGCAGGCTTTTTTTACAAGGCTGCAAACACCATGGACTCCATGATTGGGTACAAAAACGACAAGTATATAAATTTCGGACGTTTCGCCGCAAAGCTTGACGATGTGCTTAATTTTATTCCGTCAAGGCTGACTGCGCTGCTGATGATTCTGTCGGCGTATATGCTCGGATATGACGGGAAAAACGCAATGAAAATATGGCGGCGGGACCGCTTTAATCACGCAAGCCCCAATTCTGCCCAGACTGAGGCGGTTTGCGCAGGCGCACTTGATGTAATGCTTGCGGGGGACGCGTATTATTTTGGAAAGCTATTGAAAAAGAAAACCATTGGCGACGACATACGACCTGTTGAAAATATGGATATAGTTCGCGCGAACAGGCTTATGTACTGTTCTGCGGCGCTTATGCTGATTATTGCCGCCGCTGTGAGAATAACTGTTTTTGGAGTTCTGCTATGATAAAATCGCTGCACGGCGGAGATATTTATTCAAGAAAAATAGACCTTGATTTCTCCGCAAATATAAATCCTCTCGGAACGCCGTCAAGCGTCAGAAAAGCTGTTGCGCGTTCGGCGGATTTTGCCGCCAACTATCCCGACCCCAATTGCACCGATTTGAAAAAAGCCATTTCAGTCCACGAAAATATTCCTGCGGAAAGCATCGTATGCGGCAACGGAGCAGCGGATTTGATTTATCGCATAGCGCTGACATTAAAGCCGAAAAAGGCGCTTGTTACCGCTCCGACTTTTTCGGAGTACGAAAAAGCGCTTGAAATAACGGGCTGTGAAGTTAGCCGTTATACGCTTGATGAAAGCAGTAATTTTCGTCTTGACTGCGGTATTGCCGATATGATTGGCGGAAAGGATATTGTTTTCATTTGCAGTCCCAACAACCCTGTCGGCAATGTTGCCGATAAGGAGATTATGGAAAAAATAATCGGCAAATGCCGCTCCGAAAACGCAGTCCTTGTAATTGACCACTGCTTTATGGATTTCGCTGCGGAGCATGAAAAATACAGCGTGCAGCCGATTTATAAAAACGTGATAATCCTCAAAGCCTTTACCAAGATTTATGCAATGGCGGGGCTGCGGCTTGGGTATCTTCTTTGCGCAGACAGCGAGCTGTGCGAAAGAATTGCCGACTGCGGTCAGAGCTGGAGCGTGTCAATTCCCGCGCAAATGGCGGGGGTTGCGGCTCTTAATGAAGATGAGTATGTAAAAAAGTCGGTGTCGCTTATTTCCGCGGAAAGAGAGTATCTGTCGCAATCTCTGGCGGCGTTGGGATTTAAAGCGTATCCCTCAAAGGCAAATTTCATACTTTTTAAGTGCGGCTTGCCTCTTGATGAATTGCTCCTAAAGGAAAAAATCGCCATAAGAAGCTGCCGCGACTATGCGGGGCTTGGAGATGGCTATTTCCGCATTGCGGTTCGTAATCATGATGAAAACATAAGGCTGATTGACGCCATAGAAAGGGTAATGAAAAATGGCTGATTCCATAATGATACAAGGCACCATGTCCAACGCAGGCAAGAGCCTTTTTGCGGCGGCGTTATGCAGGATTTTCAAGCAGGACGGTTACAGAGCGGCACCGTTCAAGTCGCAGAACATGGCGCTTAATTCCTTTATAACAAAAGACGGGCTTGAAATGGGCAGAGCGCAGGTAATGCAGGCTGAAGCGGCAGGAATAGAACCGTCTGTGCTTATGAATCCCATATTGCTGAAGCCCACAACCGACGTTGGTTCACAGGTCATTGTAAACGGACAGGTGATTGGCAATATGCGGGCAGCCGAATATTTTCGGAGAAAAAAGGAGTTTATCCCCGAAATAATGAAGGCATATAACGCCCTTTCAGCGCAGAACGACATTGTCGTAATCGAGGGCGCGGGCAGCCCCGTCGAGCTTAATCTGAAAAAGGACGACATTGTGAATATGGGCATGGCAAGGCTGGCGGACGTTCCCGTGCTGTTGGTGGGAGATATTGACAGGGGAGGAGTTTTCGCACAGCTGCTCGGTACGCTGTATTTGCTTGAGGAGGACGAAAGGCGGCGGGTTAAAGGGCTTGTTGTAAACAAATTTCGCGGCGACAGACGGCTTTTCGACGACGGCGTAAAAATCCTTGAGAAAAAAGGCAAAACGCCTGTTGTGGGAGTTGTGCCTTATGTAAACTGCAACATTGACGACGAGGACAGCCTTGCGGATAAGCTGGAGCAAACCGGGTCGGAATGCGTTATTGATATTGCGGTGATAAAGCTGCCAAGGCTGTCAAACTTTACCGACTTTGATGTATTTCTCCAATATGACGGAGTGGGAGTGAGATACGTTTCTTCGGCGGAAAAGCTGGGAGCCCCCGACATGATAATCATTCCCGGCACAAAAAGCACTATTTCGGATATGAAATGGCTGCGTGAATCAGGACTTGAAGCGGCTGTAAAAAAATGCGTTTCAAACGGCGTGCCGCTTTTCGGAATATGCGGCGGTTATCAGATTTTGGGAAAGCGCATTGCAGACCCTTACGAAACGGAATGCGGCGGAGAAATCCGCGGAATGGGGCTGCTTGACGCCGAAACGGTTTTTGAGCGGGAAAAGACCCGAACCGAAACAAAAGGCATAATCACAGTGCAGAACGGGTTTTTCAGCTGCATTTCCAATGCTGAATTTGAGGGCTATGAGATTCACATGGGCAAAACAGCGGTGGAAGGCGAAAATGCGGTTCTGCTTGCGGATGGAAAAGCGGACGGAGCTTACTGCGGAAATGTCTGCGGCTGCTATATTCACGGGATCTTTGACTGCAAGGCAGTTGCCGAGCCGCTGGTAAAAAGGCTTTATAAAGCGAAAAATCTTGAGTACGGCGGTAAAGCGCTGGACCGTAAGGCTTACAAGGAAACCCAGTACGACCTGCTGGCGGACAAGGTAAGGGAAAGCGTTGACCTTCCATATATTTACCGCATAATAAAAAAACGGATATAGCTATAATCAACTGAAATTCAGTCGGCGGCACCGTTTAACTTTGTACTGTTTTACATTGACAGCGCATAAAAGCGGTGCTATAATTAAGAAAATTGAATACTGTCGAAATACAGGTGCTCGCTGCGGACTAATTTTCCGCGCAGCCTAACAAGGAATCAGGTGCGAATCCTGAGCAAGGCCGTTGCCGTATTTTGCTGTGGTACATACATGATGTAATGTCGGTCACTGAAAGAAATTTTGGGAAGGCGTATGTACGCTGATTTTCAGCAAGCAATAAGTCGGAATACTTGCCTGTGTTTTTCCCATGCCGAATGGGTGTTGTTTAATATCTACGGAGCTCTGGAGCTTAAACAATGATGCAGGACGACGCAGGCATTTTGTGCTTGCTTATTTGCGCTGTAAGGGAGCATTGCCCCCTTTTATTGTTCTGCATTTTTTAGTAGTTAAACACTGTTCAGGCTTGGCTTGAACGGTGTTTTTTTATTGCCAAAAGGAGAAGTTATGAAGAAAATTGTGTGTCTTTTAATCGGCATAATGCTGATATTTACAGGGTGTGGAGCAGATTCGTCCGACAATGAACAGGAAAAGACAGCGCCGAAAAAGGTTGCCGCCTGCACGGGAAGCCTTGCTGAAATATGGCTGCTCGCAGGGGGGGAGCTATCCTATGTT
>CAKSIR010000037.1 GCA_934462775.1 uncultured Ruminiclostridium sp. | reverse complement strand
TTCCATATTGTATTTTCTCCCGAAATATGGTATTATAATCATTAGTATGTCAAAATACATAGATCCCCCACGAAATCATGGTAACTCTGCAATTATTTGATTCATTCGAGAGGACAACAATGGAACAGATCGTTTTTATTGATACAGAAGTAAGTGAACAGGACAACAAGGCATTTGACTATGGCGCAATAGACGCTGAGGGCAATCAAATTCACAGCGGTTCGCTTCATGAATTTGAAAAGCTTGTTGCAGGCAAAAAGTATATCTGCGGACACAACATAATAAATCATGATTCGAAGTTTGTGGAGCTGCCGCAGGAGGCTGTCCTCATTGACACATTGTATTTGTCGCCGCTGCTGTTTCCGAATAAGCCTTATCATGCTCTTTTGAAAGATGATAAACTGCTTACAGATGAACTCAATAACCCTCTCAATGACGCGAAAAAGGCAATGGATTTGTTTTTTGACGAGGTAAACGCATTTGCTGCCCTTGATGACGAGCTTAAGCAGATTTACTATATGCTGCTTAAGGACAACCCATATTTTTCAGGCTTTTGGAGCTATAATAATTACAGCGCAAAAAACGACCTTGTAACCTTGATACAAATTCATTTTTTGAATCAGATATGCGAAAACGCGCCGATTCAATCCCTTGTTGAGCAGTTTCCAACCGAGCTTGCCTATTGCCTTGCGCTTATATCCGCAACAGAACCTCATTCCCTTATACCAAGATGGATTCAGGTAAACTTTCCCAATGTGAACACTGTTATACGACAGCTGAGAAGCATTTCCTGCCATTCATGCGATTATTGCCGGGAGAAACTGAATCCCCATGTGTATCTGCGCAGGTATTTCGGCTATCACGAATTCAGAAAGTACAATGATGAGCCTTTGCAGGAAAGCGCGGTAAACTGCGCTGTCAATAATGAGTCGCTGCTTGCAATTTTTCCTACCGGCGGAGGAAAATCGCTGACGTTTCAGATACCTGCTCTCATGGCAGGCGAAACCGAAAGAGGACTTACGGTTGTCATATCTCCGCTTCAGTCGCTGATGAAAGACCAGGTTGATAACTTAGAGAAAAAAGGAATTGCAGAAGCTGTTACCATAAACGGATTGTTAAGCCCCATCGAACGTGCCGAGGCGTTTGACAGGGTTGAATCCGGCGTTGCGTCTATTCTGTACATTTCACCCGAGTCGCTGCGTTCGGCTACAATTGAAAGGCTGTTTCTGTCAAGAAACATAAATCGTTTTGTAATTGATGAAGCCCATTGTTTTTCATCATGGGGGCAGGACTTCAGAGTCGACTATCTCTATATAGGGGATTTCATTCGCGAGCTCCAGGAGAAAAAAGGCGGCTGCAAAATACCTGTTTCCTGCTTTACAGCTACGGCAAAACAGAAGGTTGTAAGCGACATTAAGGACTATTTCAAGAACAAGCTGAATCTTGATTTAAATCTGTTTGCCACCGACGCTACAAGAACAAACCTGAGATATGAGGTTATATATCAGGAATCCGACGACGCAAAGTATGAAACGCTGCGAAATCTGATTGACGTTAAGAAATGCCCTACCATTGTCTACGTTTCCAGAACGAAGAGAACCTTTGAGCTGTCTGACAGACTGTGCAAGGACGGATTCAGCGCAAGACCGTTCAACGGCAAAATGGAAAGCAGTCAGAAGCAGGAAAACCAGGAAGCCTTTATTAACGACGAAGCGCAGATAATTGTAGCTACTTCTGCATTTGGTATGGGCGTTGACAAATCAAATGTCAAATTGGTTGTACACTATGATATTTCCGATTCACTGGAAAACTATGTTCAGGAGGCAGGCCGCGCAGGCAGGGATCAGTCTTTGCAGGCGGAATGTTATGTGCTTTTTAATGACGGAGATTTAGACAAGCACTTTATTCTCCTTAATCAGACAAAGCTGAGTATAAGTGAAATTCAGCAGGTTTGGAAAGCTATCAAGGATCTGACAAAGACAAGACCTGATGTATGCTGTTCTCCTCTTGAGGTTGCACGGCAGGCAGGCTGGGACGACAGCGTTGCGGATGTAGAAACAAGAATAAAGACTGCAATACAGGCGCTGGAAAATGCGGGATACCTGCAAAGAGGGAAGAATGTTCCGCGCATTTTTGCAACGGGAATCCTTGTAAAAACTATGGCGGAGGCGTCAGAAAGAATAGAAAAATCATTCAGCTTTAATACGGACAGCGAAAGGCTTACAGCAAAGAGAATTATCAAGTCCCTTATTTCAAGCAAGAGCATTTCCAAAGCTGACAATGCCGACGCTGAATCAAGAGTTGACTATCTTGCAGACAGGCTCGGCGTTGAGAAAGAGTCAATTATACACTCTATTCAGAAAATGCGCAATGACGGTTTGCTTGCTGACGCAGAGGATCTAACCGCATACATAAGAAAAACAGATACGGAAAATAAATCGCTCCAGATATTCAAGAAGTTCCAGGCTCTTGAAAGCTTTTTAATGCAGTGCCTTGAGGATAACGAAATTTCGTTTAATTATAAGGAGCTAAATGAAAGGGCAATTGCAGACGGAGTTAAAAGCTCTTCAGTAAATTCTATAAAAACATTGCTGTATTACTGGACAATTCGCAGTTATATCCAAAAAGAGCAGGACGCAGAAACAAACAGGGTTATGATTGTTCCTAAAATGGATGTTGAAGCAATGAAGAAGCGGCGCACCGACAGCTATAACCTTGCTGAGTTTATTATCAAATATCTCTACAAGCTGAGCAAGGATAAGGTTAGCCGAAACGATGAAATCCTTGTAGGATTTTCCGTGCTGGAGCTGGTGAATGGGTATAAGGAATATTCTCATCTTGAAACCAACGGTGATAACGTTGAAGAGGCGCTGCTGTTTCTTGCAAAGATAGGCTCAATCAAGCTTGAGGGAGGATTTCTTGTCCTTTACAGCGGAATGAGAATAAAAAGGCTTATCCTCGACAATAAGATACGCTACAAAAACGAGGACTATAAACAGCTCAATGAGTTCTACAAGCAGAAAATTCAGCAGATACACATTGTCGGTGAATACGCAAATATGATGGTTAAGAACTACAATGCCGCTTTGCGTTTTGTAAACGACTATTTCCGGATGGACTACAAGAAATTCCTGTCAACATACTTTGCAGGCGAAAGATTGGCGGAAATTGAGAAAAACATTACCCCACAAAAATTTCATCAGCTTTTTGATGGACTTTCGGAGCGTCAGCTTGAAATTATCAGGGACAACGAATCACAGTACATTGTCTGCACCGCAGGACCGGGGAGCGGCAAGACGCGGGTTCTTGTACATAAGCTTGCATCGCTGCTTATGCTTGAGGACGTAAAGCATGAACAGCTGCTTATGCTGACCTTTTCAAGGGCAGCGGCAACAGAGTTTAAAAGCAGGC
Source organism: uncultured Ruminiclostridium sp. (assembly GCA_934462775.1). Lineage (GTDB taxonomy): Bacteria > Bacillota > Clostridia > Oscillospirales > Ruminococcaceae > Ruminiclostridium_E. The sequence continues at coordinate 13,885 of CAKSIR010000037.1, read as the reverse complement.
TTAGGGCGCTTATAGAAAATGCAGCGGCTTTTGTGGAAATCAAGACCTTTCATTCCTACTGCTTTGACCTTATAGGGAAAATCGGCTCTATTGAGGCGTCTGATACAATTGTTCAGGACGCTGCCGACCTGATAAGGAGCGATGATGTCGACCTGGGCAAGATAACAAAAACTGTTCTGGTTATCGATGAGGCGCAGGACATGGACGCACATGAATTTTCCCTTGTTCAGGCGCTTATGGAGCGGAATGACGAGCTTCGCGTCATTGCTGTCGGCGATGATGATCAGAACATTTACGAGTTCAGAGGCTCAAGCTCAAGGTATCTGCGGTCGCTGATTGACAATTATGGCGCAAAGCAATACGACTTAATTGACAATTACAGGAGCGAGCAGAATATTGTCAGATTCGGCAATGCATTTGCAAAGGAAATATCAAACCGCATGAAAACGGTTGACATTCATGCCGTTACCGAAAAACAAGGTAAAGTCAAATTGGTTAAGCACAGCGGCAAATACATTGAAAATGCAATTGTCGACGATTTGTCAAACTCGTTTAAAACAGGAACAACCTGCGTACTAACAAGCACAAACAAGGAGGCGCTGATTGTTCTCGGAGTGCTTAAGCAGCGCGGCATTGAGGCAAAGCTGATCCAGTCAATGGGCAAAATGGATATTTACAATATTGCCGAGCTGAGGGCGTTCATAAAGGCGCTGAATCTGAGCAGTGACACAGTTGTGATAAGCGACGATTCGTGGAACAATGCAGTGGAGAAGCTGAAGAACTCCTACGGCGGCAGTGAATGTCTGCCGCTGATACTGGATATTCTCAACACATTCAGCAGCAGCAACAAGAAAAAATACCGATCTGACTTTGAAATATTCCTGCACGAATCAAACCTTGAGGACTTTTACAAAGTCGAACAGGGCGTTGTAACGGTTTCTACAATGCATAAATCCAAGGGTAGGGAGTTTGACAATGTATTGATTCTGTTGAATGATTCTGCCATAAACAGAGATGAACAGAAACGAAAGCTCTATGTTGCGATAACAAGAGCAAAATCCAATCTTCATATTCACTACAAAGGAAACGGTTTCGACAAGTTCAGGGAATGGGCAACTGAATTTATTGAGGACAAGACAGAATACGGAAAGCCTGCTGAAATTACAATGCAGCTTTTCTATCAAGACGTTAATCTCAGCTATTTTAAGGATAAGAAAAAGTTGATTTTAAGCCTTAGAAGTGGATGTAAGCTGACTAATAAAGGCGTATTTCTATACTGCGGTCAAGAGGGAAAATCAGTGCCGGTATTGATGTTTTCAAAGAAGTGCAGCGGAGAGATTCAGGACCTTATTGATAACGGGTACTGCATTTATTCCTCGAAGGTGCGTTTTATTGTTGCATGGAGGGGACAGGAGGATACAAAGGAGAACGCTGTTATTCTGCCTGATGTGGTGCTGAGGTTGAAATAGTTTTTTAACAGCGTGTATCATTGTCCTGAAAATGACACAGTGATTATGGTATAATTATGCATGAGAACAGATAAATGCAAGCGTAAATATCGCTGCTGATGATTTCAAACAAAATCAAAGGAGACAGCCATGGCAGAATTAAGCAAAAATCAGGGTAACAGCAGCGCAGAAGAAGGCTTCGTTCAGCTTTTCTGCGATGTTTTTGGTGCTGAAAAGGGGCAGTTTGTGTATTTGCAATATCCTTTTGTTGATATATATGGAAAACACAGAACTATTGATTTTGCAATAAACACACCTGACGGCAGAATTGCATTTGAAATTGACGGCGAAACATGGCATAATCCAAACAAAACATCGCAGGATAAGTACATTGACGACCTTCTCAAACAGAACAGCATGGTTCATGAGGGCTGGAAGGTGTTCAGATGGACCGATTCTCAGATAAACAAAACCCCTGAGCGCGTAAAGGACGAGCTTGTTACATTCTTGGGATATACGCCTGCGCTTACATATATTGATGATGATATGCCTGAGCAGAACGGAGCAGTGTTCAGACTGATGGAACATCAGGAGGAAGCTATAAATAATCTTGCAAGAATGAGGGCGGAGGGCAAAACAATCGCTCTTGTTCAGGGAGCAACCGGGTCAGGAAAGTCCGCAATCGGTGTGTTGGATTCCAAGTCCGTTGGAAAGCGTGTCCTTTTTATTGCTCACACAAAAGAGCTTGTGGAGCAAGGTGCAGGAAATTTTGAAAAACTTTGGCCCGAAGTAACCGTCGGCAGGTTTTATGAGGATTATCATGATACAAATACGCACGTTGTCTGCGGAAGTATACAAAGCGTCATAAGAAATCTTGACCTGTTTAAGCCGAACGATTTCGGTTATCTCATAATAGATGAATGTCATCACGCTTCCGCTAAAAGCTATACGAAAATTCTGGGGTATTTCAGACCGGGCTTTACATTGGGTCTTACTGCGACGCCCGAACGTGCAGACGGAGAAGATTTGCTCGAGGTGTTCAAAAATGTTGCACACAGACTTGATATAAAAGAAGCTGTAGAAAGCGGCGTTCTGACATCAGTCCGCTGCATAAGGGTAAAGACCAATATAGATATTTCCGATGTACGAATAAACGGCTTTAAGTATAATTCGCTTGACCTTGAAACAGCGATTTTTATTCCTCAGAGAAATCAGCTGATTGTTGATACATACCTTGAATACGCTGCGAACAAATCAACAGTCATTTTCTGCACATCAGTCAAGCACGCTGATACGATTGCGTCATTGCTTCGCGAACGCGGAGTTAAAGCCGAAAGCGTATCCGGAAAAACCGAAACCTATAAGCGTAAGCAGATACTCAATGATTATGAGGATAAGCGTATAAATGTACTTTGCGCCTGTGATCTCCTCAATGAGGGGTGGGACAGCCCTATAACAGAGGTTTTGTTTATGGCAAGACCGACAATGTCAAAGACGATATATATGCAGCAGCTTGGCAGAGGGATGAGAAAGCATGATGGAAAGGAATTCCTCATGGTGTTTGACTTCGTTGATAATGCCAATATGTTCAATTGTCCTTATTCACTGCATAGACTGCTTAATATTTCCAATTACAATCCCGGCGGTCTTGTTTTAGGCACAAAATCAGCAGTCGAATGGGATCGTGATATGTTCAAAAAAGGTCAGAAGCCGGGCGTTCTCATTGATTATCCTATTCACACAATGGATTTGGAAACCATTGATCTTTTCAACTGGCAGGACAAGGCTAATGAAATGTATTCTCAGCTTGAGCTGACACGCAGAGTATCAGCTCAGAGCGAAACCATTGATAAATATATAAAGGACGGTAAAATAATCCCTGATATGACAGTTCCCATCAGCGAATCGAGAAGCCTGAATTATTTCAATCGAGAAAGAGTCAAAGAATTCTGTCAAAAATTTGGCTGGACTGAAATAACGTCAAGTAACAGGAAGAAAATGTTTATTGATTTCTGCAAGCAGATGACAATGAGCTATTCCTACAAGCCTGTATTTCTTATGGCGTTCATGTCATGCATGAACGAAAAGGGAGAAGCAGAGCTTGCAGATGTTGCAGCTGCGTTTTCAGATTACTATGAAAAGCGCAAAAAGAATGGTTTGCCTGCTGAAAAGAAAAACTGCATTTTTACTAAGGATAATTATTCGCAGAAAGACGTCCAGAAGCTTATACTTTCAATGCCGTTCAAGAGATTCGGGGATATGGGTTATATGCATCATTCCAAATATATAGGCACTTTACAGATTGACAAAGCAATTATGAAGAATTTTGACGACAATGATATGTCTGATTTGCTGACATATTGTGAAGAGGCACTGGAGAGGTACTGGAAGTAGTCTGTAATAAATTTTCGTGTGTATATCACATTGTGTTGAGGAGGGAATAATATGGATCTTCGAAATCCTTTTGGCTTGAGAAAGGATGAGGTTATTCTTATTGAGGACATTTCTCCTCAGGAAAACGGATTGCGCTGCAACTGCGTTTGTCCGGCATGCAAAGAGCCATTTGAGGCAAGAATGGGCAATAAGAGGCGTCATCATTTTGCTCATAGCGGACGAGGGTGCGATGAAATAAACTCGTATATGACCGGGCTGTATATGCTTCTCGATGAGTATATCTCAAATGGAGAGCCGGTATTTTTGCCTCCTGTTATTGTCAGTTTCGAGTTATCCGCTTATTCTTATATCACAGATGAAAATATAGAATCGAAAACTCGTCTGCTGTCTGAATCAAATAACGCAGATAGAGAGATATTTTTATTTAAAAAGTCCAAGGTTAAATTCAAGTCCTCACACATTGAAACCGCCAATAACGGAAGACCACAGGCATTGATAGCAGAGGCTAATGACAAGCAGCTTGCCATAGTTATAACTCCTCCCGATACCGTTTGTAAAACGGCTTCTGTTAAGAGATATAAGGATTATCCCACAGTCGAAATTGATTTATCCGGCTCCGATGAAATAATCCGATCGAGTAAGAAAAAAGAATTTTATAAGTATCTCAGTAGTCACGACGACCTTTATTATTGGATATTCAACCCCAGAATTAAGGAGACTTACTCTGAAATAAAAATAAGATCTAAGGCATACTACGATAAAGCCCAGGCACGTATGAAAGAAGAGCGGGATAAGGAAATAAAAAGACAAGAAGAGGCAGCAAAATATAGAACGTCTAATCGTCAGCAATACTCTCAGGTATTTTATTCTAATGATGATACTGTAGCGGGCAATAAAAAATATATTTATTCAGCAGAAATAAACGGAATTGTATATTCGGTTGGAGATATTATCAGCTACAAATCCGAAAGAGCTGCCATAATAGGAATCTGGATTCTGCCTAACCAAAAGCATGAGATTCAGCTAAGATTCCAAACAGGAGAAACAAAGAGATGCGAGTTAGAGCGTTTAGCAGAGCAGAAATACATAATTAAGCCAAAACTATAACTAAGACAATTATAAGGAGATTGTATTTTATGTCAGCATATAATATTGAATATTTTTTGGAGGATTTTGCAAAAAGAACGATTAAAAATTTAGAGTATATCGAAAAGGAATATCCGCAAGGAGAATTATTTGAAGTTACTCAACTTATCAATTCCTTGCTGGGTCTAATAATTATTCCTGTGGAAGCTTATAAAAACACTTATAAAGAAGAAAAGAAAGCTTTTGATAAGAGCCTTAAAAGAATATCTCCCAAAGATTATCAAGCAATTGATGATTTGTTAAACAGATGTGCAAATGAAAACCGTCTATTTAGTGATTATTGTAAGAATAGCTTTGAGAATAAGCAAAACAGGATATGTGTAAGTACGTTTATTTCACATATTCGCAATTCAATCGCTCATGGAGGCAATAAAGGAATACATTTTTATCCAATCGAAGAAGGCAAAAGTATTATTGGAATTATATTTTATGATAATAAAGAGTGGAAAGATGAAAAACGAATCAGCGAGTTTTGTGTAAAAATAACGATAGACGAACTCAGAATGCTGGTAAAGAATATATCAAATTTATATTGCAAATTTGAAAAAAGAAATATCAAAAATCAGGACAATTACCAAAATGATATCAACATACTCAACAATCTTATGCAAAAAGGCAGAACTGATAAAAGTAAGGTTTCTTTAGAATTAAAAGGAGAAGAAGAATGACAAGAACAGACTTCTTTGAAGCACTAAAAGATAACTGTTCAACCGAGAAAGAATATCTGATTGGACTTATAAAGCTGCGTGGTTTCTTACTGGTGGAAAAGGACAACAGGCTTTATATGAGTGATAATAGTCATTCTGACGACCCTAAATATCTGGATAGCTTACTGAGGAAATATGAAATAGGAAGCGTTAATAGGAATGAAATTGTAATTATTGATAACCCAGATGCCACTCTTTTTGAGGGTAAATTTCAGGAAAACACTTCTATACCAATGGAAGTCGTCACAATGGACACTGATTGGAGATGGTTTAAATATAGAATTCATGGGGAAAAAGCTCCTGTGGAGGTCCTCGAACCTTTTATCGCAAGATATGTAAAAGCAATATCTGCCGCTTGTGTACTAACAGTAGGGTGCTGTGATGGAAATCATAGAGGTGGAAATAAAATTTATTTGCAATTATCAGGTTGTGGAAGCGTTATTTGGCATAGATTGATATGCGAACATTTTCTCAAGGATAAATATGACCTGCAATGGATGAATGATTATACTGCAATAAGTATTACACCTGACACGAAATACAATACATACTATCAATTGAATACGGCTGCTCATGAGATTTATGATAATAGAATGCTTTTAAGACGGATAAAAACTAAAGCTCTTGAAGGAATGTCGAATTCTTACTTAAAAAGAATGAATGAAAATATTGAAAAAGAATTTGTTGGTAATGTTATAGAGTTATTTGAAAAAATATAAGGATATATGTGATTCCAAAAATATTTTTATAATACAAGCAAATAGCCCTCTGCTGCTTAGTGCGAATAAGCAGTAGAGGGTTAAATTGTTTGTGAAATTTTGACAGAAAACTTTTTAGTATCGGTTTAATGATTTGTTTGTTTCCTGAATCTTCGTCAAATATTTTAAACGCATTTAGAAAATAAACTCATATTTATAAACTTGAATAATAGCCCAGTATAATATCACACAAGAATTATTCATCACCATCAATTTCACTTTTTGCGACCTGATATTATATAAAAATAGTTCGTATCTTTTTTGAAATTCAAAACAGTTATTGGATTAATTACATTGACAATGTGGTATTACACAGCAAGACACCCAAAAATAGTGAAGCAGGGACCATTAAGATTTCACATATGATGGTTGATGAAATTGTTGGAAGACCGATAACGCAAAGAAGACTAAATATTAATATACCTATTACAAATACTACTGATCCAACTAAAGTTCGCTCAAGAAATTTTACGAAACTCTTTTTTGAGGAAACGCTAAATAAAAGGAACCAAATTATTAGTAATATAACGCCGCCGACTATTAGCTGCCAACTCATTCCTATATTTGCATTTTGAGTAGCGAAAATGGCACATGGGCATAAAGCGTAAAGAATAGAGTAAAAGGTTCTCAAGCCTCTGAAGAATCTCATAGTCGAATGGTTATTCATAAGCATAAGTGTAGTGCCGGTCATAGCAGCGATTGCCAGTATCCATCCAAATAAATTATTTATAATCACGCCAGCAGTAATTCCAACAAAAATAGAGAACACATTTCGGATTGCTTCAGGTAAATTAGGTTTGGGGACAACAAAATTGTGACAAGTGTCTGAGTCGTATGTAGATCCTGGGAGCATTTTTTCAACAAGATCCTGCGTTTGTAGTTGGATAGCGGACTGTTCTTCAAAAATATTTTCAATTTTTTCGGATTCTTCACAAAGTTCGCCCTCGCTGTCAAGTATAGGCGTGTCGAGAATTGCTTTTATTGTAGACGCAAGAGATCGAGTAACCGCAATTACCTCTATTTCATTATTTGTTAGATCCGATTGTTTTATTTTTTTATTTCCGAATAATCCGGATCTTTTTCTGATTACATTATCTAATAAGTCCACACATGTTTTAAAGTGATAATTTGTTCTTATAAGCAGGTCGCTGTACATTTCAGCTCGTTTGCTTATTGCAAAGCATTTTAATTCCATTGTTTTCATTTCTTCAACAGCTGCTTCAGCTTCTGCATGCATTTGCATTGCTTTTGATAAGTTCTCATCTGCCTTCATACTTGAAGCTATTCCTGTTATTGCAAGAACCGGAGCAGCAATCGTAGCCAATGGGGCAAAGGCGGCACTGACTGCACCGCCTGCAAATGAAGTAGCCGCCCCGATATTACCTGCTAACAGAGCTCCCCCGGCAGCACTTAGCGAGCCGGCAACAACTGGTAAAGCTCCGCTTGCAGCTAAGGTAATCAGTGCGCCAACTGAAGCACCGGTTGCAACATCCGATTTAGAAATTGCGTAGGTTTCTGTCATTTGACATATTTCAAGGACATCTGTATCATCAATATTAAATAAGGAAAGTTCATTAAGGCAGTTGTCATAATTGATTTGTATGTGCTTTATTTTCTCATAAGCTGTAACAAATTGTGCCATGGAAGTATCAATTACAGCTTTCTTTTTATATCCCAAATCTAAAAGTGACGATTCTGTTTCATTCTTTTCGGTTTCTAAATTTAGCTTTTCATTATCATATATTTCTTTTGCCTTTTTGGCAACTCTTTCTGCTTGTTCATTTGTTTCTTTTGCAGACAGGTGACCACCCACGCCAACTATTGACGCGGCGGCAACTCCTAATGCGCCCAAAATAAACGGAATAGGCATTTTTAATTCCTCCTTTTTTATAATACATCAACTGAGTCGTCATCAAGAAAATGTCTGAATTCTTCCACGTTATTAAACTTAACATCTCCGCCAAGCTTTTTCGTAATAGAGTTTGCAGCCGCAATTACACCATTTGCGTCGCCTGCCGACATCGCTGTATCAAGCCGATTTAATGCTTGGTCAAAGCAACTAATGTAATCATTAAAATATTTTTTCAGATATTCTTCAAGTTCAGCGCGACATGCACGTTCTTCTTCGGCTATTTTTTTGCATTCAGCAATAATTCTTTCACGTTCCCTTTGTCTAAGCTGTCGATTCTTCAATTCGTTCACAAGCTGATTATATACACTACTTGTAGCCATAGATCCAATCAGCGCACCGATTGCGGCGCCAACTACAGGAATAGGTATCAGTGCTTGTCCGACTGTCATTGAGTAACCGGCGGTTGCAGCGGTAAGCCCTCTTTCTCCGATTTCAATAATACAATCCTGAGTTGAAATTTCTCCATTACAATAGCGAACAATCGATGTTCCTGTAATCATTATTGCATCTACTATTTTGGCAGGTACATTCGAACTTGCTATTTGATTCATAAACTTAGATGATGAGGATTCAAGCGTATGAGTTATTGATGTTAGTGATGCAGAAATTGCATATCCGGATGCAGCCGCCTTGCCAGTTTCCAAAGCGGTGTCTTCAAGGGCTTCATCAAAAGTTTTATCTCCCTTCAAGAAAGACGAGATATTCATTAATCCTGAAATAGTTGCACCATGGATGGTAGCTGTTTTTGCGGCTTTTACACCAGCGTTGTGACTTGTAGAGATAGCGTTTTGTGCTGATACTTTTTTGCCTTCTTATTTATTGAGGATTGAGCATTTTTCCCGTGGCTAATCGCGGCTTCTTTTCCCTCATCGGATAATACAATGCCGGTCTTTTCTAAATAGCCATTGTCATTTACGAAATCCTCATTTGTACGACTTCGCTTTGCATTGTTGAATTTTCTGGATACAATTTCAATATTATCATCGCCGTTTGCAATATTTTTAATGTCCTCGTTGGAAATCCATGAATTATCTGCAGAATCATTATAAACCTTTTCAATAGGAACAATATGATCAGACTCGGCCAGGTGATCTGTCCACTTATCTCCGTATTCGGCTTTTGCATCTGACTTTTTGAGTACTAATTCTTTTTTTGTATAAGGGTCAACAACTTTTTCTCCGCTTGAAAATGAGTTTGTTTTTGCATTAGCTTTGGCAGTTCCACTATCGTAAAGGTTTCTGTTGTTGGTATACTTATCAGGTTTGGCATAGTTTTTGTTAGCGAGATCTGCTTCTAGACGTGCTATTTTCTGTGAGGATTCATTCACTGCAGAGTTAATCGCTTTTTTCTCCACGCATCTGTTTGCTGAGAAATCGGAGCTTTTTTTCTTTTTTGTAAAAAAATTAAACATCAATAAAATCTCCTTTTAATCCAATTTATGTTTTTCTTGAAATTTGCGGCATGCTTGATAATTGAGCTCATAATATTCGCTGCGAGACATAGATTTTAGAAAAAAGTAATCATACATTTTATCAATATTGCAAATTAATGGCCTATTTGTGTATATTTTACACATATTTGTTTCCTCATCAAGATTCTTACAAACGCCATCTCCCCTGTCAAATAATGAGTATGCTTCAATTCCTCCAATGCTTCGGCAACATTTACCGCATTTTTGACACTTATACACCTATTAACCTCCTGATTATTTTGTATATATTATATCACGAATGGAAATAATTTTCAATACAATTATAAAAAAAGAAATATATCAGTTTCGAGGTACATAACAGTATTTATTTCGATTAAATCCCAATTTGGCCGCGTATTGCTTACGCTGTAGATATATTGAAATAAAGCGCAACATTTCAACCGACTGACTTTCAGTAATACAAAAAAATGGGGGTAATTATACTCATACCGTTGTTCCTCGTTCAGTATAATCGTAATATAACATAAATATCGATATCAATATATGACCAAATAGTCAAGGCATAACAAATGATAGATGTGATGTTATGCTTGAAAGTTTAAAAAACAAACATTAAGGGCAACATGGATACAAGGTGCTTTCTATATGCATAAAGAATAGGACTATTTAAAATTTCAATGAAATTTCAAGACAGACAGCTCCGTAAACGTAATTATAAACACAATGCTTGATTTCAGCATTGAGAACTGCAAAATAACAGATAGCTAATAAACAGCAAATCCGCCTTACTTTCATAGTAAGGCGGACTTTTTATGCCCTGTTGCTCCTTTCCTTCATTATGGAATTAAGTTCTTTTCTCGTAGCCGTTTCCTCTATAACGAAGGCGTCCTCGTTTATTTCCGAAAGCTTTTTCAGCTGTTCGTTATCAGACGAGCTCTGAATAGCGGCAAGAGCGTTTATTCTGACGCTGATAAATTCAGGTGAAACTGTAATATTCTTTACATACAGATTTATCAGCTGTTTAAGGTGGGGAAGTTCTCCGGATTTAAGCAGCTCCTTAGAATGACGGAAAGCGCTTATAATTTCAGCTTTGTCAACGTCAATTTCCGTTGAGTCCTGAATAAGCGTTTTCTGCTGCACCTTTAACGAGGAAAGCAGCTTTTCTTCTTCGGCAAGAGCCGAATACAAAGCGTCCGAGCCGGTGTTTGCGATAGCGTTTGTGAAATTTTTTACCTTTCGCTTAGACGCTTCAATAAGCTTATTCAGACGTTTCTTTTCAGCTTTAAGGTCAGAGTCTGACTCGTTCAGGCGGCTGTTGTACTGTTCGATTACGGCAGGAATCCGCTTTTCGTCGAAAATAATCTCTGAAAGCAGATTCAGAACATATTGCTCGATGTAATCACGGTTTACCTCTTTGTTTCTGCACTGGGATGAGGTTTTTGAAGAACGCTTTACACAGCGGTAGGAAACATATTTTTTCATTCCGTTGTGCTTGCTTACTCTGCTGCTTCCGCAGTAAGCACAGCCGCAAACTCCGCAGGTTATTTTTCCTGAAAGCAGGTATGTTTCTTTGGCGTCTGACCGTGACGTTTCGCACAGCTTTCGCTTTGAAATGCGTTTCTGCACCAAATCAAAATCCTCGTCGCTGATTATTCTCGGCATTCCATCAGGAACACGGATAATTTCATCGTTGCTTTTGTATTTATGGCTGTTTCTTTTTCCGTTTGGCTGCTTGGCTGAGGCTTTGTTGAAAATGTAAACGCCTTTGTATTTTTCGTTGGTAAGTATATCGTGAATTGAATTCTTTCCAAAGGGATTACCGCTTTTGCTTTTCCACCCACGGCTGTTAAGCTCGTGAATAATTGAGGAATAGCCCATGCCCTCTTTTGCCTTTCTGAAAATAAATCTGACGATTTCAGCCTCTTCATCGTTTATCGCATATTTCATTGTGGCTTTGTCAACGTCATATCCAAGGGGAGGCTTACCGCCCGTATGCTTACAGGCAAGGGCGTTTTCCTTTAAACCCTTGATAACCTCTCTTGAAAGGTTTGCTGAATAATATTCGTTTATGGATTCGATAAGTCCCTCATAGATGATGCTTTCGGGCGAATCGTCCATATGTTCAAGAACCGAAATCAGCTTTACACCGTTGCTTTTAAGCAGGCTTTTTGCATGGGCGCTGTCAAGCCTGCTTCGTGCAAAGCGGTCGAATTTATGTACGATAACCATTTCAAACCTGTGTTTGGCTGAATCGGAAAGCATTTGCTGAAATCCCGTACGGTCAGCGTTTGTGCCTGTTTTGGCACGGTCTATGTACTCATCGACAATCACAATGTTATTTTTCTTCGCATACTCGTTTATTGCCCTCAGCTGAGCGTCAATGCTTTCATCACGCTGATTGTCGCTTGAAAAACGAGCGTAAGCGACTGCCTTGATATTCATGCTGTTGCCTCAGAACAAAGCAGTTCATAGATGATAGAAGCGATAAGCTTTTCGGGCGCAATATTGTCTACTTCATCTTCTTCTGTAACAGTTATTTTTTCACAATCGTTATAATTTTTCTGCAAAAGACTATTGCGGTCGATTACAAATTCTATAGTAGTAGTCATTTGGCATTACCTCCATAAATTTATTTAACGTACTGTGTAATACCAAATAATATTATATAATTTCATTCCTCTTCTTTACTTATTGCGGCTTTCAATAAATTTCTGCAACGCCTCCTCGGTAATCTTCCATTTGCGCCCTATGCGGAAAGCCTCTATTTCTCCGGACAAGATAAGTGAGTAGGCCTTAGTTCTGCCTATGCCTAATTGCTTCTGTAAATCTTCTACTGTAAGCAGGTTCATGAAAACATCTCCTTTCGGTATTACATTACTGTTATGGATTTATAGAAATCAAAACGCAGATAACAGTACACTAAAATACCATACAGTAACTGTTAATCTGTATATAGGTGGTTTATTACTATCATATCTTTACTACTGTGAATACATCTGATTTATTTCTTGTTTCAGTTTCGTTTGATACGTTTTTATTTCCCTATATAGATGACAGTCAGAAAAGGATATATTATGAACTACTCTATTCATACCTACGAGCTTAGAAAATACATATCATATAGTGAATACATAGCGTGCAGAGATTTTTTCTTTACGGACTGCGAGGGAAAATATCGGGTATATGATGACGGCTATTCAGTCAATGTATGCAAATTCGCCGATAAAGGGGTACGCTTAAAATTGATCAACACAGGTTACATACAGTTTGTTTCAGTCATTGTAAACCCTATGCAGGTAATTTGCCATAATAATCTGACTGAACTTATTAAAAGCAAACAGGAGTTGTTGATTGCCGTAGCGGGCGCAAATTATCTGCTTACGGAATATCTCGGAAAAGATTTTGACATAGATAGACTTCAGCTATGCCGCATTGATTTCTGTGTAAACGTAAGGCTTGACAGCAAAAAGCAGGTAAAATCGTACATAAAATTAGCCTACAAGACCGGCGGCAAAAAGGGCTACCGTGTTGTAGGCAGGAAGAATAAGCAAATAAATAAAGAAACAGGTTTCAAGGCTGAAAATAATCAGGCAGGAACAGCCCTGTCAATTTACAGCAAGGAGGATCAGCTTGAGGATATAAACAAGCCGTCTGAGGACGCAGCAAAAATTCTTAGGATTGAGTTTCAGCTGACAAAGAAATCAACCGTTGACAAATACACTTATGGGATAAAAAGCAATAGGGAGAAGCTCTGTATTTGCTTTGATAACTCTGAGAAATGCATACACAAAATTCTTGACAAGACAATTCCCCACGGCAGGTATTATAAATTTGATAAGGCTATAAGCATTGTTAATGAACGTATAAAAAATAAAACCAAGTGCGCTATGATGATAGATTTGTTGAAGCTTGTTTCAAAAAAGCATAGCGTTGAGTGCGGGATAAAGGCGCTGATAAAAAAGGACAAAACCGTTTCAAGGCACTATGCAAGAGAATTGTTAAAGGCATTTGAAGAAATCGACGTTAATGTTGTTACAATAGGAAGGAGATGTGCTGCGGATACGTTGGGCGATGTATATAGCTTTATG
>CAKSIR010000036.1 GCA_934462775.1 uncultured Ruminiclostridium sp. | reverse complement strand
ACTCCCGTTCTTCCGCGCAAGTTAAAAATGCGGAGCATTTTTACCTGTCCGAAGCGCGGAACAGCCCCTCGCGGCGCCTGAGCGAGTGCCTTTCTTCTCCCATTCTTTGGGCAAGCAAAGAATGGGACGAGGGGTTTATTGCTCGGCTTTAATCTCCATAAACAAAATTAAAGGGGGCGAGTAGCCCCCTTACCAAACAAGTTTTAAATTACAGTCCGAGCGAAGCTCGGAACAGCCTCAAGGCGCAGCCTTGCGGGCGCAGCCCGAGAACAGCCTCAAGGCGCAGCCTTGCCGAGCGAAGCCCGGTATAGCCTCCAGACGCAGTCTGGGGCGCAGCCCAGTTATTTGAGCTTGGCAACGTCAAGTCGGTTAAGAGCGCGTTTGAGCTTGTATTCGGCAATCTCAAAATCGCGGTCGCTTGCCTTATTAGCCATTCTATCCTCAGCCACTTCCTTGGCGTGCTCGGCGCGTTCAACGTCGATTTCGTCAGCCCATTCGCAGCTCTGAGCGAGGATTGTAGTCTTGTCCTTGCCTACTCTGATAACGCCGCCCGAAATTGCGGCAGCTCTGTACTTGCCGTCAAGCATAACCTTGATTTTGCCGATATTCAGCGCGGCAACGTAAGGCTCGTGATGAGCAAGGATACCCTTATCGCCGACGGTTGTTCTGACGATCACGTTCTCCGTTTCACCGTCAAAAAAAACGCGGTCAGGGGTAATTATTTCAAGTTTAAAGGGAGTCATATTGTCCTCCTAAACTTAAGATGACTGCTTTGCTTTTGCAATTACGTCGTCGATTGTACCTGCAAAGAGGAACGCGGATTCAGGAATATCGTCGTGCTTGCCTTCGATAATTTCCTTGAAGCCTCTGATTGTTTCCTTGATTGGAACGTACTTACCGGGCATACCTGTGAACTGCTCGGCAACGTGGAACGGCTGCGACAGGAAACGCTGAATCTTTCTTGCTCTTGCAACAGTCAGCTTGTCGTTGTCGTCCAGTTCGTCCATACCGAGGATTGCGATAATATCCTGTAACTCGTTGTATCTCTGGAGGATTGACTGCACCTGTCTTGCAACCTCGTAATGCTCCTTGCCTACAATGTCGGGCGTAAGGATACGGGAGGAGGAATCCAGCGGGTCAACCGCAGGGAAAATACCCATTGACGCAATTGAACGTGAAAGAACCGTCTTTGCGTCCAGATGTGCGAACGTTGTTGCAGGAGCAGGGTCGGTAAGGTCGTCGGCAGGAACGTAAACCGCCTGCACCGACGTGATAGAACCCTTCTTTGTGGAGGTAATTCTTTCCTGCAAAGCGCCCATTTCGGTAGCCAGCGTCGGCTGATAGCCAACGGCGCTCGGCATACGTCCAAGCAGAGCCGATACCTCGGAGCCTGCCTGTGTGAAACGGAAGATGTTATCGATGAACAGAAGAACGTCCTGTCCCTCTCTGTCACGGAAATATTCAGCCATTGTTAGACCCGACAGGGCGACTCTCATACGAGCTCCCGGCGGTTCGTTCATCTGACCGTAAACAAGGGCCGTCTTGCTGATAACCCCTGATTCGCTCATTTCACGGTAAAGGTCGTTACCCTCACGGGTACGCTCGCCTACGCCTGTGAATACGGAAATACCGCCGTGCTGGTTAGCTACGTTGTTGATAAGCTCCTGAATAAGAACCGTCTTACCAACGCCCGCACCGCCGAACAGACCGATTTTACCGCCCTTTAAGTACGGCGCAAGAAGGTCAACTACCTTGATGCCTGTTTCAAGCACCTGGTTTGATGCAGCCTGCTCCTCGTATGCAGGGGGCTGGCGGTGGATTTCCCAGCGTTCCTCTGTTTCAGGCTGCGGCTTGTTGTCAACAGCCTCGCCAAGCAGGTTGAAAATTCTGCCCAGAGTTTCCTTGCCCACAGGAACAGTGATTGACTTTCCTGTGTCAACTGCGTCCATGCCGCGAACAAGACCGTCAGTGCTGCCCATAGCGATGCAGCGAACAACGTCGTCGCCGATGTGCTGAGCAACCTCAACTACCAGCTTCTGACCGTTGTTGTCGATCTCAATGGCGTTGAGCAGATTGGGCAGGTGCTGAGGCGCAAACTTGATGTCAAGTACCGCGCCGATAATCTGGACAATTGTTCCGATATTTTTTTCAGCCATTATTGTCTTATTTTCCTTTCCGCCCATTCGGAGAACAGGCGTTTTCACCCTCGTCTGAGGGAGCAATTTTACTCAAGCGCATTGGCGCCCGATACGATTTCTGTGATTTCGTTTGTGATTTTCTCCTGTCTTGCACGGTTGTACTTGAGGGACAGGTCGTCAATCATCTGCTCCGCATTGTCGGTCGCATTCTCCATAGCGGTACGTCTTGCCGCATTTTCGGAAGCGTAAGCGTCGACAATTGCGCAGTATATAAGGCTTAACATGAACTTTGGAACAAGTCTGTTGTAAACCGCTTCGGGGGACGGGTCGTAGTTGATAAGGTCGTTATCCGCCCTGCCGCCCTCTGCAACAAGAGGCAGAATAGGCATATCGACAGGATTCTGCACCAGCGGCGAAACGAAGGTTGTATAAAACAGCCTTACCTCGTCTACTTCCCCGCTTTTGAACAGCTTAACGGCAATATCCGCGATGTCGCCGCAGTCGGCGGTCTTTACGTTTTCGGCAAGGTGAGCGTATTTTCCCACCATGTCGTAATCCCTCTTATCAAAGAATTCAACAGATTTTTTTCCGATGGCGATTATTTTTGGCTTTACGGCGTCATTTTCATGAGCCTGAACTGCCAGCTTCAGCACGCCTGAGTTGTATCCTCCCGCAAGACCTCTGTCGCCTGCGATAACGATAAACAGGCGGTTTTTAACCTCTCTGCTCTCGGTAAATACGGTGCTGAAATCTCTCTTGGCAGACGCAATTTCGCTCATAAGCTCATATTGCTTTTCAAAATAAGGACGGCAGCTTTCTGCGTGGGCTTTAGCCTTGCGGAGCTTACTGGAAGCAACCAGCTCCATAGCCTTGGTAATCTGCATGGTTGAGCCTACGGACTTAATTCTGCGCTTGATGTCCTTCATATTTCCTGTTGCCAATTTATCACCAACTTTCTTTGTTTATGTGCTCTTAAACGTACTTCTTTGGCGCAAGAACGCTGAGTATTGCAGCAGCCAGCGTAAGAGCCGATAAACACAATGCAACGATACTGATTGATAAAGCAGCTTTATTCATTCTGCACCATCCTTTCAATGACACACTTACTTAACAAAGTCAGCGGTAAACTTTTCAAGAACCTCTTTCAGCTTAGCCTCGTTTTCAGACGTCAGCACCTTTTCAGCCTTAATGCTGTCGGTAATGTCCTTGTGGTTTACGTCGATGTATTCGAACAGACTGTTCTGATATTCGGTAACGCGCTTAACGTCAACCGACTTCAGATAGTTGTTGATTACCGCGTAGATAATGATAATCTGGTTTTCAACGGAGATAGGTGAATTCTGACCCTGCTTGAGAACCTCAACGATACGTTCGCCCTTTGCAAGACGGCTCTTTGTATCGGCGTCAAGGTCTGAGCCGAACTGCGAGAACGCCTGCAATTCACGGTACTGCGAGTATTCGAGCTTAAGGGTACCCGAAACCTTCTTCATTGCCTTAATCTGAGCGTTGCCGCCAACACGGGATACGGAAATACCGGGGTTTACGGCAGGTCTGATACCGGAGTTGAAAAGCTCCGTTTCAAGGAATATCTGACCGTCTGTAATGGAAATTACATTGGTCGGGATATAAGCCGAAACGTCGCCTGCCTGTGTTTCAATGATAGGCAGCGCGGTCAGCGAACCGCCGCCGTAATCCTTGTTAAGTCTTGCGGCGCGCTCCAGCAGTCTTGAATGTAAATAGAAAACGTCGCCCGGGTAAGCTTCACGTCCCGGCGGGCGCTTTAAGAGCAGAGAAAGTGCTCTGTAAGCCACAGCGTGCTTGGACAGGTCATCGTAAATGATGAGGACGTCCTTGCCCTGTTCCATGAAGTATTCGCCCATTGCGCAGCCTGCATACGGTGCAATGTACTGTAACGGTGCAAGCTCGCTGGCTGTTGCGGAAACAACGATTGTGTACTCGAGAGCCTTTGCAGTTCTCAGCTGTTCAACAACGGTAGCGACGGTTGACGCCTTCTGACCGATTGCAACATAAATACACAGTACGTCTGAATCCTTCTGATTGATGATAGTATCGATGGCGATAGCAGTCTTACCTGTTTCTCTGTCGCCGATGATAAGCTCACGCTGTCCGCGTCCGATAGGAATCATGGAGTCGATAGCCTTGATACCTGTCTGTAACGGAACAGTTACCGGTTCACGGGTAATAATGCCCGGTGCAATTTTTTCAATTGGGCGTGTTTCCTTTGCAAGGATAGGTCCTTTGCCGTCGATTGGCTGACCAAGCGAATTAACAACACGTCCTAAAAGCTCTTCGCCGACAGGTACGGAAACGATACTGCCTGTACGTTTAACAGTGTCGCCCTCCTTGATGTCTGCGTCCGAGCCCAGCATTACAGCGCCTACGAAGTCCTGCTCAAGGTTGAGCGCCATGCACTGAACGCCGTTTTCAAACTCCAGCAGCTCGTTAAGCATACACTTTTCCAGACCGTGAATACGAACGATACCGTCGCCGACAGTTACAACCGTACCTGTGTCGGTGAGCTGGATTTTGGAATCGAAGTTCTTTATGCGGGACTTGATAATGCCTGTAATTTCATCGGGGCGTAATTCCATTTTTTATTGTTCATCCCTTTCGGTTTGATTTTTGCATTGGCACGTCAGCACACAATGCGGCTGATTTCGGTTTTCAGCGTCTCAAGTCTTGCCTTTACGCTTCCGTCAATCATGGTGTCGCCGTAATTTACGACAATGCCGCCGATAATTGACTTATCTACCTTTTCGGTCATGCTGATTTTCTTGCCTGTAACCTGCTCCATGCGCTTGACGATTTTCTCTCTGAGAGCGTCGTTCAGCGGAACAGACGTGGTGACGACAATGTCGGCAATGCCGAATTTTTCGTTGTAGAGTGCGGTAAAGCAGGTAAGTATGCCGTCAAAACGGTCAAGTCTTTCCGCCTCGCAAAGCACTCTTATAAAATTATACACATACTGTGAAACCTTGCCCTCGAAAGCGTCCTTTATGATGGACAGCTTGTCCGACATTTCAACCGTAGGCGTATTTGCAAGCTTGATAAAGTCGGGGCAGCCGTCAAGCACGGTTTTTACGGCTTTCAGCTCTGAAAGCGTATCCTTGAGCTTGTCCTCCTGCTCCTCGCTAATTACCTGAAACAGCGCTTCTGCGTAGTTTTTTTCAACAAGACCTGTCATAAACAAATCCTTTCATCAGGTAATTATTTTTCTTCTCCGACATTTACAAGGAAGCTGTTGATAAGCTCCTCGTTGTCCTTTTCGCTGATTTCCTTTTCAGCAACTGCCTGAGCAGCCATAATAACTATGTCGGAAATCTGATCCTTTACCTCGTTCATAGCGCGCTTCTTCTCAAGCTCAGCGCTTTCCTCTGCCTTTTCTCTGATAAGAGCTGCGTTTTTCTCAGCCTCGGCAATAATCTCGTTTTCTCTTGCGCCTGCCTTTTTAACGGCGTTTGCAACGATTTCCTGAGCCTCTTCCTTGGACCTTGAAATCTTTTCAAGGTAGTCTGCCTTAGCGGCTTCGGCGTCGGTTTTTGCCTTTTCTGCCGCTGAAATATCAGCGTTTATCTTTTCCTGACGCTTATGAAGAATTTCCATAACCTTGTTGTGAAGCAGGAACTTATAAAGCAGGAAAATAATCAGAGTGTTGATCAGAGTGAAGATAATCGTGCTTGTGTTGATGTTGACAAGTCCGAGCATTGGCGCGCTGCTTTCAGCAGCTTCTGCCAGTAAACGAATGCCCATTATATCACTCCTTTATAATGTATTGGGATTAGCCCAGCTGACCGATAAATGGGTTAGCGAACATTAAAAGAAGAGCGATAACCAGTGAGTAAAGACCTGTCGTTTCCGCAAGGGCGTCACCGATGATCATTGTTCTTGTGATTGCGCCCGAAGCCTCAGGCTGTCTGCCTACTGCCTCAACTGCCTTGCTGCCGCAGATACCTTCACCGATACCGGGGCCAAGACCTGCAATCATTGCCAAGCCTGCGCCGATAGCGGACGCACCTAATACAATTGCCTGTTCCATAAATATAACCTCCGTTATTTTAATTTGCATAAAGTATTATTACATCCCTTTGTTAAGGGAATATAAACTGAATAAAAATTAAGAAATAACCTCAAAATCCTTGAGAACCGCCGTGTTTCTGTCGCCGAAGTTATCGGTGTAGGAAATGCGGACGTTTTCGATAGTCGCCTTGACGCGGGTAAGCTTTTTACTGCGGTCAATCCTGTCGGCAACTGCCGGATCGCCGATATAATCATCAGCTAAAATGTTGCCAAGGCCGATTGATATTGTGTCGCCGCAATATCCGAAATCTCCGTCAATCACATAACTGCCCGAATTTCCGTAGAAACGGAACGGTATAGGTAAATCGCCAAGCTCGGCTGCTGACGGAATAAAAGCAATATCGCCAACGCTTACGCCGTAATCGTCCTCCATTGCATAAACAAGGTAGCCGTCCATGGTGATTTCGCCCTCAAGCTGAAGAACGGATTCAAAAACATCAACCGTTCCGTCCTCGGACCAGAATGCATAGTCGGTTTTTGCCTCCGTAACGGCGCAGCCCTTAACGGTATCGCCGTCGGAATATTTCACAATGTCGGTGCTGAACACAGCGTCGCCGCTGTATCCGTAATTCTCCACGTCGAACAAATCGGGGGACTTTGCGGAGTCGTCCTCAAAGCCGCTTGAAACAAAGCCGTAGAACGTATCGACCGTAACTATTCTGTTGCTGCCCTCGCTCATGTCCACAAGCACGTCCGTTGTTGTGCCGTCAGGCAGTTTGATTGTTTTTGCAACCAAGCCGCCGCTGTTTTCGTCAGATTCGGTTTCGGCTGTTTCCGCCGTGCTTGCCGCTGTTGATTCTGTTGTTGATTCTGTTGTTGTTTCTGTTGTTGATTCGGCAGTTGTGACCTCACCGCTTGTCTGCTCTGCCGAGGCTGTTGTTTTTTCCGCATTGCCGCCGCAGGCAGTAAGCATACATACGCACAATGCAAGGATAATCGCTTTCTTTTTCATGTTTTCCTCCCCTGAAAAAGCTTAATCGTCGCCGCACTCAGCCATTGAAACATAAGCCATTGTCAGCGTTACGAAGATGTAAGCCTGAATGAACGAGCTGAACAAGTCAAAATAAAGTGACAGTACAGCCGGTATACCGATTGTGAAAAGTCCGAATGCGAACTGACCCAGCGCGAAGTAAACAAGTCCGCCGATAACCATACCGGCAACGATATTTGCGAAGTGACGAAGCGCCTGAGCTACCGGGTTTGCAATATCGCCGATGATGTTGAACGGAAGCATGAACGGCATCGGCTCAATAAAGCTCTTGAGGTAGCCCTTCATACCGCCTGTCTTGATCTTGTTGCGCAGGGTGAGGATAAAGGTGATTACCGCCCATGTGCCTACTACCGATAAATCGGCGGTCGGAGCGCGGAGTCCCAAAAGTCCCATTAAGCTGGAAAGAATGGAGAAGCAGAACAGCGCGCCGATATACGGTGTGTAGTTCTTGTACTTTTCGCCCATTGTATCGTTTACCATTCCGCTGAAAAAGCCTACGAGATATTCGGCTGCCATCTGCCTTTTGCTTGTCGGCTCAACCTTGAGATTGCGTCCCAGCACAAAGAACAAAACGGCAAGAATAGCCATTACCAGCCACTGCACAACGATAGATTCGGCGATTTCAACGTGTAAGCCGAACAAATCAAACTGCGCGGACAGCAGCGGTCCTTCAACCGTAAACGTGTCCATAAGCTTCATCATGTCTGTCATAAAACCACTCCTTCTGCCGATTACTCCTTATCGGCTTTGTGAAAAGTATAGTAAACAAGATAGTAGATTCTCGGAAAAAACAAGGGAATAACCGAGGGGATAACTCCGATAACCCCTGTCATAAGGCACGCCGCGTAAATTGCGAACATACCGATATACCGTGCGCCGTAGGAAAAGTTTGCGGTAAAGCGGGCTTTCTTTTCCTGCTTTCGCTCAAGCGCCTTGTTGGCGGTGTAGCCTATCAGGGCGAAGTTGCCCAGCGATACCAGATTTCCCACAAGCAGCCCCGTAAACGCTGTCCAGTCAAGAGGATTGAACAGCCCGTAAACGCCAATTCCGATAAGCGTAACGCCGTTCAGCGCCAGCAGCGTCGGCGTCATCTGCTTTATTTCTGCAATCGCCTGATTTTCTTTCTTTTTCTTCATTCACTTTCCTTTGCGGCTTTCGTCGTAATAGTCGTTATCCTTTGGATCGTGCTGCAGCTCGGTGAACTTTGTACGCTCGCTTTTGTCGTACATTTTCATAAGCCTTTTAAGGTATGTCCACGCGCCCGATACCATTGTGAGTATACCCATAACCACGAAAATAATGTTTACCCATTCGGGCCACGCGAGCTTTTCCACCAGCCACGAGCCGCCCCAGATAAAGAACAGCAGCGGAAGAATGATGATAAGCCCTATCTGACTGACTACCGAATAAACCGCAATTGGGTTATCCTTGTTGTTTTTTGCCATTGACTCTCCTTGAGCATCAATAATCAATAAATGATGGAATTAAGCAGCCATGCGCCGTTAAGCTTGGACATACTGCCCGTTCTTGTCACCTCTGCGCCGTCGGAGTCGTGGAGAGTGATTTCAATGTCGCACTCCGTATCCGACCTTGGGATTACGCGGAAATCCACGTTTTCCCACGAGATATTATATTCCATCGGTATGAACTCAGCGTTAATTGCAAGCTGTCCGTCGCGCTCGCCGTAAAGATTTGTTTCGGCGAAAATTCTCACGGCTTCACTGTCCGAGAATGTGGCAGAAAGCACGTCCTCAAGCTGGGAAAGCTGCGTATATTCCGTTTTTTCCGTATCAACGTAGTAGTATCCGCCCTCGGGAAGATTTCCGTAAGGCTCGTCAATGTGAGGAAGACCCTTGGTGTAGTAAAGCTTAAGAGCGGTGTAGTTCTGTCTGATAAGCTCGGTTGCAGCGTCCTTCATTTCCTCGCTCAGCTCTTCGCTTGGCTGATAGGTCTGATTCATTTCCTGCTGAAGGTCCCTGTCCTGCTGTGACGCAGACGAGAACTTCCAGACTGCAAAAAATGCAGCCACAGCCGCAAGCAGCGCGATTATTATTGTAGCGATAAGGGCTGCGTTATTGTTTGTCCTTGCTTTTTTTGCCATATATATGATCCTCCGAGATTTACAGTAAATGCTTAAAAGATATTATACACTATCCGCGCCCGAATTTCAAGGCTGAAAAGGCAAAATAAACAAAAAAATTACAGTGTTTTTTACAAAAAAGTTTTATAAAACTGTAACTATTCATTTATTTTGATTAAAAACGGGTAATAATAAACAGAAATATCCGCATTATTGCTTAATTGTCCCACTATGCCGCAAGTGTGGAATAAACCGCATACTGTGAAAGGAATGGTTATGTTGAACGGTACTCTTTCAGAGCTTATAAATACAGAATGGGAATCAAGACCGCTGAAATCCCTCAAAAAGCAGGCGAAAAAGCTGAAAAAACAGCTTAAGCACCGCCCGGATTTGCAGGAAAACCGACTTATTGAAAAACAGCTTTTATGGCTGATAGGGGAAAAATGCGATTACAGCGTTCATTTCGCAGGCGAAAATCCTCTTATGGGAGCGGCTGTATCGGGGCTGGAGGCAATCGACGACGACGGCGTTATCGCCGCCGCTGCGGCTCTTTCCGCTCACAGCCGCATTTCCTCGGCGGACGTTGAAAGTCTGCTTTATCAGACGATTTTCTGCCTTGTCAGGACCGCCTTTGACTTTCCCGAAAAGTCCGCCGCCTGCATCGGCAGGATATACGCCGCCCTCGACCTTGACACGGACAGGATAACAAGAGAGGTAAACCCGTTGGAGCTCGCATTCCGCAAGGATTCCCTCTATCCGCTGATGACCGCCGAAACAAGGGCGGTTTACCGCTCAAAAACCCGCGAGGTCGCAGAAGCGACGGGCATTCCCGAGGGCAGGCTGACCTTTGAATACATGACCCGCGCCGCAAAGGAGAAAAAACACATCGGCGAAATAATCTACACCGATTACCGCAGGGTTTTCCCCTATATGAACACAGCCGCATATATCCGAATTTTAGCGGGGCTTTCCGTGGTTCTGACGGGCATTACCATGCTGTTTACTCCGTGGTACTGCGGAATTTTCACCTTTGTGCCGTGGCTCGGCGGCATAAAGCCCATCGTTGACCGCTGCATAAGCCGCCGTGTCAGGGGAAGCTCGCCGCTGCCGAAAACGGAGCTTAACGGAAAAATCCCCGAAAGCGCCAAAACACTGGTGGTTTTAAGCTCTCTGATAGCCTCGGAAAAGGACGTTTACGGCGCTATCGAACGTCTTGACGACGCAAAAAGCCGAAACCCCTCCGAAAACATAGTTTACCTGCTGCTGGCGGATTTTGCGCCCTGCGACGCTCCCGAAGCTCCCTATGACAAGCGGCTTATCAAGCTGATTGACGAGCTTGAAGCCGACGCGGAAATAATTGTCCGCAGACGCGAATTTTCCCGAACCATGGGCAAATATCAGGGCAGAGAGCGCAAAAGGGGCGCAATCGAGGATTTAGTGCGCTATATCAAGGGCGAAAAGGTTTCGTGGCGGTACATTTCCTGCGAAAGAGGGCTGCTTTCGGACGCGCGCTTCATGGTCTGCCTTGACTATGACACCGCTCCCGCAATGGACAGCGTAACCGACCTTGTTTCCGCCGCGCTGCACCCGCTGAACGACTGCTACGGCATTATTGCGCCGCGGATTACCACCTCGCTTTCGTCCTCGCTGCGGAGCGAATTTGCCGCCATTATGTCGGAGGGCGGCGGATTCTCCAACATTTCCCTTTACGACAGCTTTTCGGGAGAATTTTACTACGACTGCTTCGGCGAGGGGATTTTCACCGGCAAGGGACTTATCCGCATTGACGATTTTTACAGCAAGGCTGTCCGCGCCTTTCCCGATGAAAAAATACTCTCCCACGACATTCTCGAGGGCAGCCTGCTGAACGTAGGCTTTGCAGGTGACATAGAGTTTTCCGAAAGCTTTCCGGGGAACTCGCGAGCCTATTTCAAGCGGCAGCACCGCTGGCTCCGAGGCGATTTCCAAAACGTTGATTTTCTGAACGACAAGCGCTTTTCCCTGCTTTCAAGGTTCAAGCTGTGGGACAACGTAAGGCGGGGAATAATGCCTGTTTTCGTGTTTGCCGTACTGCTGCTGGGAACCTTTGCCCACAATGGCTGGCTGCTTGTGTGGATTGCCGCTCACAGCGTGCTTGCGCCGTATGTGATGAGCTTTGTTCCCGCCTTTATCGACGGCGCCGCTTTCAGCAACACAAGGCAGTTCTACTCCCCTGTCCTGTCCCGAACAAGGCAGATTTTCACCCGCGGACTTATGGCGATGATACTCGTTCCGAAAAACTGCGCCGTTTCTCTTGACGCCTTTTTCAAAAGCTTTGTAAGGCGCAGCTTCACCAAGCGCAGCCTGCTCCAATGGAACACCGCCTCCTCCTTTGAGGTTCTGGACAAGACCCGTTTTGCCCACTTTATCTGCGCGGAAATACTGTCGCTGTGGCTGTTTATCATGTCGGTGCTGCACAATGAGCTTTTCACGGGAGTGCTGAGCGTCCTCTGTCTGTGCGCAATGCCTGTCATGCTGTACTGCGACCGCGAGCGTGACAGTTCGCCTGTCCGCATAAAGGGGAAAATGCGGGAGGAGGCAGTGGAGCTGTGCCGCAGTATGTGGCAGTTCTACCGCGATTTCGTTACGGAGGAGCATAACTTTCTGCCCCCGGACAACGTGCAGTTTTCCCCTGTGTTCCGCGTTTCGCCCCGAACCTCACCCACGAACATCGGCTTTTACCTGCTGTCCTGCCTGTGCGCAAAAACGCTGGATATAATCTGCCTTGAGGAGTTTACCCGCCGCGCGGACTCTGCCCTTGACACGGTACTACGCCTTGAAAAGTGGAACGGACACCTTTATAACTGGTACGACACCCACACCTGCGAAAGGCTCTGCGGCTTTGTTTCCACCGTTGACAGCGGCAATTTTGAAAGCTGCCTGCTGACCCTTGAAAACGCCCTCCGCGAAATGAAGCTTGACAGCCTTGCAGACAAGGCAAAATCCCTCCTAAAGGGCGATTTCGCCAAGCTTTACGACTTCCGCAGACAGCTTTTTTACATCGGCTTTGACGCCGACAAAAACGAGATGGCAAAAAACCGCTACGACCTGCTGATGTCCGAATCAAGGCTCACGAGCTACTATGCGATTTCAAGCGGACAGGTGCCGAAAAAGCACTGGCGCGCCCTTGGCAGAACCATGTCGCGGGCGGGATTTTACGCAGGTCCCTGCGCGTGGACGGGAACGACCTTTGAATATTTCATGCCGGAGATACTGCTTAAAAGCCCGGTTGGCAGCGTGGGCTACGAGGCGCTCAGGTACGCTGTCCACTGCCAGAAACAGAGAGGAGCTGAAATGAACACGCCTTACGGAATTTCGGAAAGCGGATATTTCGCCTTTGACGACAGCCTTAATTACCAGTATAAGGCTCACGGAGTGCAGAAATTAGGCTTAAAGGCAGGGCTTGACCGCGAGCAGGTGGTTTCGCCCTACTCAAGCTTTCTCATGATGATGACCGACCCGCTGTCCGCCTGGAACAACCTTGAACGGCTGGAGCGGCTCGGCGCGTTGAATCAGCGGTACGGCTTCTATGAAGCGGTGGATTTTACGGCGGACAGAGTGGGCGAAAACTCCTACGCCATTGTCCGCTCCCACATGGCTCATCATGTGGGAATGAGCGTCTGCGCCCTTACGAACAGCCTTTGCGGCGGCGTTTTGCAGCGTTATTTCCTCAGCGGCGGCAGAATGAAGCGCGGCAGCGAGCTGCTTGAGGAAAGGCTGATGACGGGAGAAAAAATACTGAAAATCACCGAGGAACGGGAGGATAAGGCTCCATACGAAAACGAAACCGAGGAGTTTTCGGACATAACCCCCGAGCACCCCCGCGTAAACCTGCTCTCGAACGGCAGGCTCACGCTCATTACCGCCGACTGCGGCGCTGTGACCGGCTTTTTCGACAACCGCCTTACCTGCGCGAAAACCGCCGACCTGCTGAACAGACCTCGGGGAATGTTCTTCGGCATCTCCGAAAATGGCAGTATTCTGCCGTTTTACGTCCACCCGTTTTCAAGGGCGGGCAGCGCCGAACAGCAGGTCAGCTTCTCCCCACGCAGCACCGTATACTACGCCAACAAAAACGGCATTGCAGGCGGCATGAAGGTGTACGTCCACAGGGAGCTGAGCGCGGAGATAAGGGAGTTTGCCATTGAAAACACCGACCTTTCAAAGCGGCAGCTTACCCTTTTCGCCTATATCGAGCCTGCCCTTGCCAACGAGCGTGACATTGCCGCCCACCCTGCCTTTATGGATTTGTTCTTGAAAATTGAATACAGCAGGGAGCATAACCTGTTTATCGCCTGCCGAAAGGAGCGCCATTCCAACCGCAGAACCTATATGTGCGTGGGATTCGGCGAGGAGGAGGACTACACCTTTTCCTTTAACCGCGAGGAATGTCTTGAAAGCGGAAATCCGTTTGCCTTTGCGGAAAAGGCGGAGGAGCGCGCCTCGACAGGCAGCCACGTCCCCTCTCCCTGCATTTTCCTAAAGGCGGACTTTTCCCTTGACGCTCATTCAAAACGGGATATGCGGCTGTTCATCTGCTACGGAAATGAACGGGAGCAGGTGATTTCCGACCTGCTCAGACTGCGTAACGAGCATGACGCTCTCAGCGAAAGCCTGACCGCCTCCCCTCTTGTCCGCAACACGATTGCCGGACGCATGGCGGCAGCCTGTCTGCCCTACATTCTTTACGGCGGACAGCGCAATGAGGAAGCAGTCGTTAAGAACAGCCTTGACCGCCGCGGTCTTTGGCGGTACGGAATTTCGGGGGACAATCCTATCCTTATACTGGACTGCAAGCGTGAAATGTCGCGGATAAACAATGCGCTGCAAATGCAGAAGGCTCTTGCCGCCTGCCGCATAAAGACGGATTTAATCGTGCTTTGCGCAAACCAGCTCCAAAAGGCGATGGCTGAAAAAAGCCGCAGCGAGATCGGGGCGGACTGCCGCATTTTCTTAACCGAAAGCCTTGAGGAGGATATGACCGCCCTGATGTATGCCGCCGCAAGCTATGTCTTTTCGGGCAATACCGCCGAAAAACCGCGAATCGGCGGCGCTTTCCTGCCCGTTATCCGCTGCAAAGCCGACAGCGCCGCCGAGGGCTTTGACGGGGACAAATTCAGCTGTTCGGGCGGCAATCACCCTTGGTGCAACGTCATTGCAAATTCATCCTTCGGCACGCTTGTTTCGCAAAATTCACTGGGCTTCAGCTGGGCAATGAACAGCCGTGAAAACGCCCTCACCCCCTGGTCCAACGACATTACCCGCGACAACAGCGGCGAAATGCTGCTCATAAAGCGCCGCGGAGCTTACTATAATGTAATAAGGGGAGCGGGCGCGGTGTTTTCCCCGAACAAGGCGGATTACTACGGCAAAATCAGGCATATCCGCTGCCATACAGAGGTGCGCGTTCCCCGAAAGGGCATGGCGAAGATAATTTCCGCTGCCGTCAGCAACGAGTCCGACAGGGCGGTAGACCTTGAGCTGTGCTATTACGCCGAGCCGTTCCGGAGCGACAGGCGCTTTGTGAAAATAAAGCAGGACAGCCGCGGAATGGTGTTTGAAAATCCTGCCAACACTGTTTACAAAGGCGTTTGCGCTATTAGCTGCGACCATGAAATAAGCGGCTTCAACCACGACAGATTCGCCTTTTGGAAAGGCGCCGAGGACGGTGAACCCACCTCGGAGATATGCGGCGCGCTGCGGATTAAAATAAAGCTGCCGCCAAAATCAACCGAGTATGTGCGTTTTATTCTGTCCTATACTCTTAACGCTGCCTGCCCGTACTCGGTAGCGGACGCGGCGCTGAAACAGCCGTTTACCACCGACATTGACAACGAAATAACCGTTTCATCGGGCGACAGCACCCTTGACAGCCTGTTCAATCACTGGCTGCCGTGGCAGATAATCGGCGGCAGGATGTGGGCACGGACAGGCTTTTACCAGAACGGCGGCGCATACGGCTTCCGCGACCAGCTTCAGGACAGCACAGCCGCTCTGTATCTCTCTCCAAAGCTTTGCAAAAGGCAGATTCTCCGCGCCTGCGCGAGCCAATTCAAGGAGGGCGACGTACTTCACTGGTGGCACGACCTCCACGGCGTGAAAAAGGGCGTGCGTACCCGTTACAGCGACGATATGCTGTGGCTGCCCTACACTCTTTGCGAGTATGCCGAAAAAACCGAGGACATGACCTTGCTCGACATTCCCGTTTCGTTCTGCGAGGGCGATAAGCTTAAGGAAAATCAGCGCGAAAGCTATATTGAAACGGAAAAAGGCGAAAAAGCCACCGTTTACGAGCACGCCAGAGCCGCCCTTGAAAAGGGCTATTCGCAGGGAGAGCACGGGCTGCTGCTTATTGGCTGCGGGGACTGGAACGACAGCTATAACAACGTGGGAACAGGCGGCAAGGGCGAAAGCGTGTGGCTTTCCATGTTCTATGTGCTGACTGCAAGGCGGTTTGCCGCCCTTGCGGACAAATACGGCGACAGCGGCTGCTCGCGCACCTTGAACGAGCGTGTGGAAAAGCTTGAAAAGGCCATTGACGAAAGCGCATGGGACGGAGAATACTACCTTCGCGCCTACTTTGACAACGGCACGAAAATGGGCGGCAGGAGCTGCTCAATGTGCAGAATCGACCTGCTGCCCCAGGCGTTCGCGGCGCTTGCCGAGCTGCCTGACAAGGAGCGTGCGAAATCCGCTCTCGCTTCCGCCTACGAGCAGCTTTGCGACCTTGAAAACGGCATTGTAAAGCTGTTCTGCCCGCCGTTCAGCGAAGAAAATCCCGCCGCCGACCCCGGCTATGTGAAATCCTACCCGGAGGGCGTCCGCGAAAACGGCGGTCAGTACACCCATGGGGCTGTGTGGCTGGCAATGGCGTTTTACCGCGTTGGCGACATTGAGCGGGGCGAAAGGCTGCTGAGGCTGCTGAATCCCGCAAACAGAAACGACCGCTTCAAAAACGAGCCGTACTTCATGACCGCCGACATCTACACCAATCCCTCCGCATTCGGCCGCGGCGGCTGGTCCGTCTACACCGGCGCGGCGGGCTGGTACTACCGCCTTATCCTTGAATGTATGTACGGCGTGGAAATAAGAGGAAAAAACGTGGCTGTAAAGCCGTCAATGAGCCTTGAAAACGGCGGAAAGGCTTCGCTGACCATAAAACTTTTCGACACAAGACTGCATTTTTCGATTAAAAACGGAAGAGAAAAGGGAATGTTTTCAGACGGAAAAACTGTGGAAAATTTAACCGCAGACGGCGGAGAAAAATCCGCAAACGTGCATATATAGCGGATTTACAGACTTTTATGTTTTCCGACAAAATCCAATTTAATTACAATTTATCAGTCGGTTTATTTTATCGGAATAATAACTTTAAGTCATTTTTCGGTTAATTTTTGTCGCAAAAGCACTTGACATTGTAAAAAAGTTATGATAATATAATAACATAACTTCATTATGCAATCGCGGGATTTATTCCTGAGGAAAGTCCGAGCATCACAGAGCAGGATAGCTGTTAACGGCAGCCGAGGGTGACCTTAGGGCAAGTGCAACAGAGATATACCGCCAGAAATGGTAAGGGTGGAAAGGCGAGGTAAGAGCTCACCGATACATTGGTAACAATGTAGTCATGTAAACCCTATCCGATGCAACACCGATTGGTTCGGAGGACAATGCGTCTGCTCGGCGCACTTCGATTAAGGTGGCTACTTGCCTTTGGGCAGAGGATTCCGACGGCGACGACGGAACTGGATAGATGATTGCACACGACAGAACTCGGCTTATCGATGGAGTTATTTTTACGGTAAAAAGAAGGTTTACCCCTTCCTTTTATATATCCAAGTTGTTATATTATTGATTTGCCCGTCCTATCCTTATAGGACGGAATTTTTTTACATGGAGAGCGATTATGAAGGTTGTAAGAGAGCTATACGACAGGGATTTCGTGCTGCCCGACGAGATGAGCGGTGCAGAGCCGATTTACACTCTCAAAGTAATTATAATGAACGATTCTGCCAACGTTGCGGTTATTTCCATTGCGAACCCGCCTATCAACACGTTCCCGACAGGCTTGCTTGACGGCGAAAGCTACTCCGACGAAACGGTGTGCAAAATCGCCGAGGTAAAGACGGGCTGTTCCTGCAAAATCATCG
The DNA here is from genome assembly GCA_934462775.1 of uncultured Ruminiclostridium sp. Classification (GTDB taxonomy): domain Bacteria; phylum Bacillota; class Clostridia; order Oscillospirales; family Ruminococcaceae; genus Ruminiclostridium_E. The sequence continues at coordinate 428 of CAKSIR010000036.1, read as the reverse complement.
GCAGAATGGGTACTATTTTTGAAAACAGCGCCGCTCTTGATACGGTGCGCTACACCTCTGTCGTGCTTGTCAAGGCAGTCAAAATGCCTACCAAGTCCGAGGAGGAGAAGCTCGGTTCAAAAACCCTGTGGTGCTCAATCGACAACGCCTACAACGTTATAAAGGGGCTTTCGGGCAAGAAAGACCTGTCCGAGCGCTACGCAAGACAGCGCGACATTCTGGCGCTGGACGTTCTGGTAAAATACCTCAACGCCCACCCCGACATCTACCGCTACGACTTCTAACCAGGCTGCGCCTGGAGGCTATACCGGGCTTCGCCCGGGGGCTATAATTTAAAACTTGGTTTGCTGAAAGGGAGCGGTTGCTCCCTTTTTTGATTTTGGCTGTTTTTAGTTTAGCACTCGGTGGGAAAGGGGGCTACTCGCCCC
>CAKSIR010000035.1 GCA_934462775.1 uncultured Ruminiclostridium sp. | reverse complement strand
AGGGCGCTGCCCTAAGAACCTGCAAGCCTTTGAAAAGGCTTGACCTAAACTTTAAATTTGACTTTTTCGACAGTCTGTCGAAAAGGCAATTTTAAAGTTTTTGTCCACTTTTTTCAAAAAGTGGTGGGTACTTAGGGCATAAGCCCAGTAGAAATCGGCGAGCCGATTTCTACCAGTCGTCCTTCCGCAGAAGTCGGAACTCCTGATTCAAGGCGCAATGTAAGTCTTAAATCAGCGCTTGTAAGCTGCGGAGGCGTGTCTGCCGATGAACTTTACGGTCACGCGCTGCCTGCACGCAGGGCAAACAACCTCTTTTCCCGCTCTTGTTGAATCGGTACACATCATCTGTGCTACAATGTTTCCGCATGGGCAGTATGCCGGTACAAGTTCTCTTTCGTTGCTCATAATTTTACTTCCTTTCAATAATCATTGTTGTGATTGTTTCTGTTTGCTTCCATATTTGCCTTTGCCTCATAGGCTTGGCTTCTTGCGTTTTCAAATGCTTCTTTGCGCTCGCTGAATTTCGCCATTGCTTCCGGGTCGTTTTCTAACCACTCGCGATTTTTCCTATAAAACTCATCGTTCTTCTTGCAGGCGTTATCCGCGCTCTTCAGCAGGCTGTCCGAAATGCTGTCTAAAAAATCCGACAAAAAACCCATAATTGTCACCGCCTTTAAATCTTCAGCACAAAGCTGTCGCAGGCTGTCTTAAAGGCAGGGTACTCGTTCCCCTTTACCGAGCAGAAGCGTTTCATTCCGTGGTCGATAATCTCCCACATGAAAATGCCTTTCGGTCTTATGTTGGAGTTGGTCGGGTCGTTCCAGTGCCTGCAAAACGCGCAGACGCGGCAGCTTTTGTTATCTGTTCTGATATTCATTACTTCAATCCCGCCTCCTCCATTACTGCGTCAAGTGCCATGGAGCGCGCCACAGTATCGTCAGGGGCAAGGTCAAGATAATCCATCTGTACATTAAGCAGCCTCCGATGGTATCGCAGCTCTCTTGCCGACATTCCACTGTATTCGTCATACGCGTCGCTGAAAGCCTGACCGGCTGTACCGATTGCGTCGCATACCGCTCCTACTGCGTCAAGAAATCCCATTACACTCACTTCCTTTGCTTTATTTTTGAAAGGAGCCTATAAAAATAAGCCTATGAAGTTCCTTTCATAAGCTTATTATAGTATTTAAGCAGGTCAGTTTGTTCCGCTGCGAGTGTACTTTTGCGGTAAACGCTCAATTCTGATAATTTATATCCTGCCCGTTAAGCAGCGGATAGCGGGAAAGCCTGTTCCCGTCAAGGTCGGCGCGGTGCATATCGATTGCGTTCACTCTGCTGTTTTCGTAGGTTGTGTAGTAGTAAATTCCCTTGGTGCAGTTGCAGCAGGAGGTGTAAATCGTAAACTCGTACTTTCCCTCCGCCACCTCGCAGCAGCCTCTCTGCTGGTCAACCGAGCCTAAAATGTGGAAGAACTGGCTTACGCTTTCCTTTTCGCCCTCACCCGAAACCGAGTTCATTCTGGTGAAAGCAGCTCTTGCAAAGCGCGACGCGGAGGACAAATCCCCCGGCAGTCCCACCGCGCCCATGCCGCGGCTGTACGCAGTCAGCTCCAGTCCCTTTGCAAAGCTGTTCCGAGGCTGCTTCGGCGAAAGTCCCATATAGTTGTTCAGCAGGAACAGCTGCGTTTCAAAGGGCGGATTGTTGGTCAGCACGCCTGCGGGATTATCATAAACGTGCAGCCCGTCCCTCATGGATTCAACCACGATGGATTCATTTTCGTCGGCGATAATCCAGTGCAGCTGTGCGCAGGGCAGCTTATCGCTGAATGGAACGGCGGTTATATTTATGCCCGCAAGCCTCTGCCTTGCCTCGCTTACGCTTGCGCACTGTCCCAAAATGTACTGGATAAACTCGAACTGAGCAACGTTTTCCTTACCGTCCATTTCCTCGTTGTAGGCGGCGTTCCCCACAAAGTTCAGCCCCGCCATTCCAAGTCCCTTTTCGTTTATGCCGTCATAGTAAAGCGGGTAGTCATCCGCAACATGAGCCATTCCCACAATGGCGTAGTGCGAGCTGAGCGCCGCGCCGCTGCGAAGCTTAAAGGCATAATTTCTCGGCGTTACCGTAATTTCATCGCCGTATGAAAACTCATAGTCAAGGGTTCTTCCGAAATAAAAATCTCTTGTTTTATAGGTTGCCGCTGTACACATAGTTACCTCCGTTTTTGATTAGTGTGGACGGTTTGTTGTAAATTAAACGGCTAAGGGGAACTTTTTGAAAAGCTCCCCTTGTGTTTCTGTTCCCGATTTAACTCAGCAGCTTAAAGCTGCTCTCTCAGCACCGTTTTTACCGCTGCAAGCTCCTGCACAAAGTCAGGGTACAGCTTAACCGCGCTCTCAATGTCCGCGCCGTTTTTCAGCCTGTCGCAAAGCGCTGTTACCGTGCCGTAAAGCCCGTTAATGCTCAGGTTTCCGATAACGCCTTTCATCTTGTGAGCCGTTTCGTATGCGCCGGCGTAATCCTTTGCCGCCATCTGCCCGTTAAGCGTTTCCTCTAAATTGTCGTCAACGAACTTCCTGAGGTACTTCTCATAAATTGCCCCATAGCCCGAAAAGCGCCTGAGTCCCTCGTCATAGTCTATATTTACCGCTGCCAAAGCCGCTGTATCCATATTTTTATCCTTTCACCGCCTATTATTCCTTTATCGCCCCCGAAACAGCCAATTTCATCGCTTCAGCCTTTCTGTGACGGTATTCGATAACGTTCTTTACTCTTAGCTTTACAAGGTCGTCAATAAACGGCTTGTAAATAACGTCGTTTGCGCCCATTGCAATGATTTTCTTGCGCTGTTCGTCCGAGTTGTCCGCCGTAATGATGATTACAGGAATTGACTCAAGGTCGGGATTTGAGTGCAGCGCGTCAAGGAACTGACCGCCGTCCATTACAGGCATTATAAGGTCGAGCAGTATCGCGTCAACCTGCCCGTTCAGCTCCGCCAGCTTTTTAAGCGCGTCGCTGCCGTTTTCCGCCTCGATTACCTCGTATTCCTCGTCAAACATCAGCTTAAGCACTTCTCTGTTTACCTCTGCGTCGTCAATGATCATAAGCCTGTTGAAGGACTTTGTTTCGCTTTCCATTGCCTTGCGGTAAGCCATAAGCTCGTCGTCAAGGCGCTTTTGCGCAGTCACGTCCGCAAATATGCCGTAGACAATATCCTTGTTCTCATCCTTGTTTATGTAGCTCAGCTTAACGTTTATCCAAGCCGATGAACCGCCGGGCATTTCACGGCGATAATCAACGCTTCTGCTCTGCCCCGTTGAAACAACTTCATAAACTGCTCTTACAACGCTTTCAACGTCGTTTTTGTTTATGCGGCTGGTAAGAGCTACAAAGTCGTCTTTACTGTCCGAGTAGCCGAAAAGGTCGTAATAGGCGTTGTTTACGCGGATTATCTCAATGCTGCCGTTCTGATACTCCATAACTGCAACAGGCTGCATAATGTTGCTTACGATAAAGTCGTTGTCCCAGATATTTGCAATATCGAAGCTGCCCTCGTCGTTCTTTTCGGAGTAAACCTCCTCGCTGTCCAGATACCTTTCGTAATCCCCGACAGGCATCGGCTTTGCAAAGTAGTAGCCCTGCACATACTCGCAGCCAAGGGATTTCAGAAACTCAACCTGCTCCTTTGTTTCAACGCCCTCCGCGATAACAGGAATTTTAAGCCACTTAGCCATTCTGATAACCGAGGCGATAATGCTCTTTCCTCTGCCCTCGACGGCTGATTTTGAGAAAAAGCGCATATCTATTTTCAGCACGTTTACGTTAATGTCCTTAAGCACGCTGAGGGAGGAATAGCCGCTGCCGAAATCGTCCATAAGGATAGCGAAGCCTGCGTTCTGCAGCTCGTTCATTATCTGGATAGTATTTTCGGGGTTATCCGTATATGCGCTTTCCGTAAGCTCCAGATTAAGCAGCTCGTGAGGAATGCCGTACTTCTCGGTAAGTCCTACGATATGGCTTACGAGCTTTGGATTGGACAGGTCAACGCGCGATACGTTCACCGAAACGGGGTGAGGCTTCTTGCCCTCGTCAAGCCATCTGCGGAGATCCATACAGACGTGCTCCCAGACATAGCTGTCCAGCTTGCTGATAAAACCGTTATGCTCGAAAATCGGCACAAAATTTCCCGGCGGAATCATGCCCTTTGCAGGGTGCATCCATCTTACCAGCGCTTCAGCGCCTGCGGGGCGGTTGGTTCTTATGTCGTACTTCGTCTGATACCACACCCGGAACTGTTCTTCCTCGATTGCGGCATTCATGTCATTTACAATTTCCTGCTCCTGCTCGATTTTCCTGCCCATTTCCTCCTCGTAGAAGGCATAGTTGGAGAAGTAGCCGCCCTTGCAGCTTTTTACGGCAAGGTTAGCCCTGTCGTAAATCTTGTCGACAGACATATTGTTGTCCTCGATTTCGTAAATGCCGAAAGCGGGAACCATGTCGAAATTGATGGAATAGCTCTTTAAAATCTTGCTGCTGTGATGAACTGCGTCAATGACTTCCCCGCGGTTTTTTGCGGGAATACACAAGCCGAAAATGTCGGCGTCAATTCTGCCGTAGGTCGCCTTGCCGAATTTGGCGGCAAAGACCGACAGATGCTTTCCTATGTACCTGAGCACATCATCTCCCGTTTCCGTGCCGAAATAGGAGTTGATAAGGTGAAATCTGTCTATATCGAAACGGATAAAAGCGAACTTTTCGTCGGGATAATCCGTCAGCATACCGTGAGTTTCCTCAAAGAACTTTTTCTTGCTGTAAATTTCGGTAAGCGAGTCGTATTCGGACTGGCGTTTAAGCTCTCTGAATGATGAATACTGTATTCTGAGAATTACGTTGCTCAGTCTTATCTTAATAATTTCAGGAATAAACGGCTTTACAATAATATCCCATGCGCCCATTTTCAGCGCGCGGATCTCACTTTCCTTATCCGAATTTGCGGTCAGCACTATAATCGGAACAGTGCTGTTTTCGGCGCGTTCGGAGAACCTTTTCAGAAATTCAAAGCCGTCCATTACAGGCATAATCAGGTCGAGAATTATTGCGGTAACGCTGCGCTTATTCAGCAGCTCCAGCGCTTCCATGCCGTTTTCTGCCTGTAACACCTCGTATTCATCGCACAGGGTTTCTTCAAGCAGCGTCCTGCTTACACTGCTGTCATCGACAATAAGAACCGTTTTTCGGTTTGTCATACCCATTCCTTTCCCATCTTTTACAAAAACAATCTCATACTGTACTTCATTTTATTGTAAAGCTATTATAGAATAAATCAAATCGCCGCAAGGCGATACGGCAACGCCGTCATTTGCCGTCAGGCAAATGGATTTAATGATAAAATGTTCTCAGACCTCTGCGCAGCAGAGCTGCCGCATGAAATGCGGTCAAAATCGGTGAAACAGATTTTGAGTCTGAGGTTATTATAGCATAACCATAATGTGAATACAACAAGATACCACAGCTTCCTGTCGGATTTTTGCGCATTTATGTAAAATATAACAAAAACGGCATTACACCGTTACAGTAATGCCGTTAATTTTACAACTATACACAAGTAAAACTTTACAGCAGAGCCTTTTCGCCCATCCACATACGCTTATCCGCCGTAAAGCCCAGCTTACCGTACCAGTCAACCAGTTCCACATATCTCAGCTCAATGCCGGTGCAGCCCTGTTTTTTCAGCATATCAGCCCCCGCCATAACCATGCGCAGACCGACGCCTTGCTTTCTTGCCTCGGGGATAACCCCCACGCAGCCGATGCTTCCAAGCTTTTCGTGAGGCTTCTTGAACAGTCCGCCGTCTGCGGAAAGCAGCTCAAAGCCCACTATTTCGCCGTCCTTTTCGGCGACAAGGCAGTCCTCGCCGTCCTCGCCGAAATAACAGACCCAGTCCTCCGCAACCTTACTCACCGCTTCACGCACGGCAGGCAGCTCGTTTGCGGCGGCAACGCGGAACGTTGCCTCCCCGCACTGAGGAATATTCAGCCTCTGAGGGCAGTAATCCCCCATTTTCAGCTTCATGTTGACGCTGGTGAAATCGGCTGTGTAGCCGTGCTTCTTAAAAAAATCCACTGCGCCCTCGTTTTCCTCAGGAACGCCCTGCAAAAGGTAATCCCCGCACCCTCTACCAAGCGTTACATGGCTGATATTCTGCTTTGCAATCCAATTTTCCGCCTGCGAAAGCAGCTGCGAGCCTATTCCTCTGTTTCTGTAACGGGGCGAAACGCACAGCATAGTCACCGAGCCGCCCTTCACAATGCAGTAGCCGATAAGCTTTTCCTTGTCGTATTTGCGGAAAAGCTGGGCATAGTCGGGCTTCAGCGAATAGTGAAAGGCTTCCCTTGAAACGGGATATTTCGGAAAGCTTTCCTTGTAGATACTGTACATTTTTTCAAGCATGGTTTTCCTCCAAAAAGGACGCTGAAATCAGCCGATTACGCTTAAGAATCTCTTGTACTCGTTTACATCCTGGCAGCGTGTTCTTGCCACCTCGTCCTTTACGATACCTGTTCTTACCAGTCGTGCAAGGTCCTGGTCGAGAGAGAACATTCCTGCCGCGCGGCCTGTTGCAATTGCAGACGGAATCTGGAATATCTTGCCCTCGCGGATATTTGCGGAAATAGCGTCCGTAACGTTAAGCAGCTCAAGCGCCGCAACTCGTCCCTTTCCGTCGGCGGTAGGAACAAGGGTCTGCGAAACAACGCCTACAAGGGAGTTTGCAAGCTGCGCGCGGATCTGTCCCTGCGAGTGAGGCGGGTAAACGTCGATAATACGGTCGATTGTTTCGGCAGCACCCGTTGTATGCAGTGTTGAAAGCACAAGGTGACCTGTTTCAGCGGCGGTAACGGCGGCGTTGATTGTTTCAAAGTCACGCATTTCTCCTACGAGGATAACGTCAGGGTCCTCACGGAGAGCTGCACGGAGGGCTCCTGCGAAGCTGTCAACGTCCACGTTTACCTCACGCTGGTTAATCATTGACTGCTTATGGTTGTGCAGGTACTCGATAGGGTCCTCGATAGTGATTATATGGCAGTTTCTTGTGCGGTTGATGTGGTCGATCATCGCCGCAAGAGTTGTGGATTTACCTGAACCTGTCGGTCCCGTTACAAGGACAAGTCCTCTCGGCTTAAGGGCAAAATCGCCCAGCAGCGTCGGCAGGAACAGGTCGGTAAGAGTCGGAATATCGTTTCTTAAAAGACGGAACGCAATAGCATGATAACCGCGCTGTCTGTAAACATTGACACGGTGGCGGAAGCCTGCGCTTGAAACGTATGAAAAGTCGGCGTCCAAGCCTTTTGCAATAGTCTGCTTATGCTTGATTGTTGTAATCTGATTGATGACATTTACGATAATCGGCTCGGTGCATTCTGGGTAGTTTGCCATTTTCTGAATTGAGCCGTGCAGACGGACAACCGGCGGAAGTCCTGCGGTAAAATGGAGGTCGGACGCCCCCATATCTCTTGCTTCGTCAAGAATCTGATTGATGTCAATGTTCATTTATTCATTTCTCCTTCGGGAATTTGCTGCTCCAATATATTAACTCACCTGGTGAGCTTTTGCCTTATTTTAAACGGTATATGTTGCCTTTACAAGCTCGTCGAGCGTTGTCTTTCCGTCAAGAACCATGTCCGCAACGTTTTCACGCAGCAGCTTTGTACCGTTCTTGGTCGCCTGCTTGCCTATCTGTTCGGCGGTTGCGTTCTGGGAAATAAGCTCCTTGATGTCGTTGGTGCTTACGATGATTTCGTGGATAGCGGTACGGCCCTTGTAGCCTGTGTTGTGGCACTCGCGGCAGCCGCCGTAGTGCGCCTTGCAGATTTTCACCGGCTTGTCGGCTCCCACCAGACGCAGGTCGGCAGGCTCGGTGAGGGTAATTGTTTCCTTGCAGGACGGGCAGAGTACCTTAACCAGTCGCTGTGCGATAACGCCGATAAGGGAGGAAGCAACCATGTAAGGCGCAACGCCCATATCTACCAGACGGAGGATTGTACTTGCGGCGTCGTTTGTATGCAGTGTCGACAGAACCAAGTGACCTGTGATAGCGGCACGGATAGCGATGTCGGCTGTTTCGCCGTCACGGATTTCTCCGACCATTACTATATCAGGGTCCTGACGGAGGATTGAACGGAGGGCAGCCGCAAAGGTAAGTCCCGCCTTTTCGTTCATCTGGCACTGGTTTACGCCGTCGATTTTCTTTTCCACCGGGTCCTCAACGGTAACGATGTTTACGTTCGGCTTGCTCAGCTCGCCGAGGGTTGCGTAAAGGGTTGTTGATTTACCTGAACCTGTCGGTCCGGTTACAAGCATAACGCCGTGAGGACAGCGGATAATCTGCTTGAACATTTCGTAGTTGTAGTCGGTCATACCAAGGTCGGTAATCTTTCTTGCCTTTTCATCGCCGGTTGCAAGCAGACGGATAACGCACTTTTCGCCGTAAACGGTAGGAATTGTGGATACACGCATATCCTGCTTTACGTCGTCGATTACAACGCCGAAACGACCGTCAAGCGGTATTCTCTTTTCGGCGATGTTCATACCGCCGAGGATTTTGATACGGGTAATGAGGGAGTTATGTACGCTTGGCTTAACGGACATATTCTGCTCTACAAGCTCGCCGTCGATACGGAAACGGATTCGGGTTCTGTCCTTGAACGGCTCTATATGAATATCCGACGCGTCAGAGTGGAAAGCACGGTCGATAATCGTGTTTACCAGCTTAACGATAGGCGCGTTGTCAACACGCTCGTCGGCGGCTTCTTCCTCGGTCTGACCGGCGTTTTCGTCGTACTGCTTGGCAATATCGTCCATAACCGTTGAAACGGTGTTGGCGGAATACGCCTTGTTGATGGTTTCAAGAATGGCTGATTTGGTTGCGAGAACGGCGTGGATTTCCATTCCCGTTGTGATTTTCAGCTCCTCGAATATGAAAAAGTTTACAGGGTCGTTGGTCGCAACATAAAGTCTGCCGTTCTGTATTTTGAAAGCGACTACCGTGTTCTTCTTGGCGATTGCCTCAGGAATTTTCTTGACCGCCTCGGTTTCAACCTTTGTTGTTGAAAGATCCACAAAAGGAACCTTAAGCCTTGTTGAAAGAGCATGGGCAAGCTGCGTTTCCGAAACGTAGCCTAACTTCAGCAGCATATCGCCAAGCTTCAGCTTTTCCTCCGACTTTCTTTGTTCAGCAAGCGCGGTGTCCAGCTGTTTTGGCGTAATGTATCCGCTTTCGACAAGAATTTGTCCGATTGGAATATTTTTCATGTTTTCTGACCGTTCCTTCCCTTAAAGAGAATATTTTGCGAGAATGATGTTGCCTTTAAAGGCTGAATGTGGTAAAATAGACACATGGTGTTTATTTTAGTTATTTGAGTAAACCAAAACGATTCAAGGAGTACAGTAAAATGACTGATGAAATTTTTCTGATTTACACTATTGTTTTTTCCGTTTTCGTGTTCATTTTCGGCACCGTCATCGGCAGCTTTCTGAACGTTGTCATCTACCGCACGCCGCGGCATGAATCCCTTATAAAGGGCCGTTCCCACTGCACGTCCTGCGGCGCTCAGATAAAGAACCGCGACCTGATACCGGTAATCAGCTGGATCTGCCTCGGCGGCAAATGCCGCAGCTGCAAAAGTCCCATTTCGCCGCGCTACACGGTGGTTGAGCTGTTAGGGGGAGCGCTTTACCTGCTGGCGTTTCTGCGGTTCAGGTTTTCCCTTGAGCTTGTTTACTGCTTTATTCTTTTCCCGATTCTCATCTGCCTAAGCTTTATTGATATTGACCACATGGAGATTCCCTATTGGTGCAGCATTTCAATTGCCGTTCTGGGGCTTCTCTCCATTTTCACCGTGAACAATATGCCTTGGTACGAGCATCTTATCGGCGCAGTGATTATCGCAGTGCCCTTCGCCGTGCTTGCATTTTTAGGAGCAATGGGCGGCGGCGACGTTCAGCTCATGGCGGGAGCGGGGCTGCTCCTTGGCTGGGCGATAGTTCCTGCGGCGCTTGTGGGAATACTCACCGGCGCAATCTACGGCGTTATACATAAGGCGGTCACCAAAAACAGCGAAATGTGCTTCGGACCGTTCCTCAGTATCGGCATTGCCGCCGGTATGCTGTGGGGGCAGGAGATAATTCAGTGGTATATAGGGCTGCTTGGGTGAATTAAGCATATATAATGCGGAGGGGGGCCTCCGCATTTTTTATGGTGTGTAATTCTTGATGCGGTAAATAAAGATTATGCAGGTGTCAGCGTCGGGGTAAGCCGTCGCCAAATCGTCAAGACCTGCCGTTTTAATCTGGGCATTGGCTGCGTCGGGGGCGTTGAGCATTTTGAAGTAGGTGCCGGTAGGCTGCGCTGTGATTGAGCCATCGTCGTTAAACAGCTGCGTGGTAATATTAAGATATGTTATTCTTGAGTTGCTGCCGATTGATTGGGAAACCGCGAATTTGCACGATTTGCCCGAATAAAAATCCGCGCTGTACGCATTGTAATCTGCCAGCGAAGCAATTTTTGACGTTATGTTTGTTGATGTTACCTCGCCGAGGTCGTACAGCTTGTAGCTTCCTTCAGTGCCGGACACAATAAGGCATTTGTTTTTTTCGCCCGCTCCGCAGGTAAGCTCGGAAAGGTATGTAACAGCCGTTGACGTCAAATCGGCTTGACTTACGCCGCCGATTCGATAGCCGTTAGACTTTTCTAAGCTTTGTCTTACATAATCGCAAACGGAATTTTCTATTTGATCCACAAACGGGTTGGTTTTCATGCTTGATAAAACGTTCCTTGTTGACGAAAATAACGCCATTACCGAACCGAGAAGAATTACGGTTATCGCCGAGGCTACAATTACTTCCACAAGCGTGAATCCTTTTTTTCTCAAAAGTTTTTTCATTTGAAAAACCGTCCTTTCTGTCCGAAAAGTGACTTTTTTCAGACTGTTGGAGTATTGTAATAGCCTGTGTTCTTTCCAAGAACAGTATCGATAAACGAAACCGTGTTAGTTGATGTATCCGTGCTGTCCTTGTCTACAAAATATTTGTAGAATGAACCGTAGTTGTTTTCATAATCCGTTTTGGTAATTTTGTATTTTACTTTAACCGGCTGTGTGCCGGCGCACTGGGTAAATCTTATATGGGTGCTGTCCTTTTCTGTATCAAGCTCGTCGTAATCGTCGGTTGTATAGTCGTATCGTCCGCCGCCGGTCATTTGCACCTCAACGCCGTAAGCGCCTTTCGGAAGAACTATCTTTATAGAGTTTCCCGCGGTTGCAAGCAAATTAAGGCTGTCTGTTACCTTTATTTCAAGAGCTGTTTCGTAAACGTCGGTCGTGCTGTCCAATGTCGATTCCGACTTGATATAAACCTTTGTTAAAGCCTTAGAACCGTACAGATGCGGAGATGATGTTTTTATATCCGGCTTTGGTCCTCCGCCGCCGCCTCCGCCGCCGTTGGATTCCTTTTCTATGGTCGCCTCAAGCTTATTCAGCTGTAAGTTCGTTGTACTGTCGCTGGCCTTATTGCTGACGTTTTCGACCTCGATGGTTACGCCGTCAAAAGGAATTTCCAATTTATTGATCTTTGAAACTTCCTTGACAGACGAATTATCCTCGGCAAAATCCTTTTCCTGAAGATTCAGATTATCCCGGTTGTTGTTGTTTTCCTTGTATTTTTTTAAGGAAATGGATAAAATTCCGCTGACAATAACTGTCATAATAGCGAACAGAACCAGCGCCATAAGACATTCAACCAGTGTGAAGCCCTTTTTGTTTTTTATTTTCATAACGGCTCCTCCTTAATTGTAACCCACAGCGCGCCAGTCGCGGACAACGCTTGAACCAAGCGGATCTCCGCTGGCATTCAGAAGATCCTCAAACAGATCGTCCTTGTTTCCGTGGTAGTAGTCGAACGGAATCGTACAGATAAACGAACGCGTGGTCGACATAATGTAGTCCGAAACGATAATACCGCCTATCATTGTAAGCGCCAATTCGTTGTTCTTCAGCTCAAGGGTCATGAACGGCGCGTAAACGAAGCCGGTAATTCCGACGTCCTGATTGTTAAGGTCGATACTTGTGTTTATGTCGTTGCTTACAAAGAAAATGTTGTTGTGAATGTAAACATACCGCTTATTTTCATCGGCAGCGCTTTCGTCGTACTTATCTCTGACGGACTGCTTTATAAGGTTTTCGTACTGCTCGCCGTCAAAGGTTTCATAAGCCGCAATATCGCTTGCTGCTATTGAAATGGCGGTTGTGTTCTGAATTGACGCGCGGTTGGCGCTTACAAGGTCTGTGTAGTCGTCGTTATACTGAAGAGTGCCGCCAAGCTCGAAAAACCAGCCCATGTGCATTACATAGCTGAACATACCCGGCTTGTAGGTAACTCCGTCGGGCAGGTAGAAAATTACATTTCCCGAACCCTTTACCAGTACATAAGGATTACCGCCCGATCCTCCCACATTCCATGTGAACGCGCTTTTGCCGTCTACGACAGTATTTGCCTGAAGCGTCAGATAAATGTCCTTGCATTTCGGCGTATTGTAATATCTTGACGAAGCGTCTACTACATTTCCGTTAGGGTCGGTATCGCCTATCTGATATTTGCTGACTACCCTCTTGCCTGTCAGAGAATCAATTTCGTAAATGTTTGTATCAATGATTATAGGCTTATAGTAAGGCGCGTTGTTATTGTTGTTTATACTGCTTACGATTGTTCCGCTGTCATAAATGAAGAATGCGTTTCTTCCGTCAAAATCAATGCTTATAGGGGTATCGGAAAGCTTGTCGTCAAGATTCCATGCAAAATACTGCGGGTCGCCTAAATTAGATTTAATGTAGGCTTTGATTTCGTCAACGGATTTCGGCAGCGTAGCCGCTGTATCCCATGTTGACGGAGAATAGGACGCCACGTTGGACGGAGTTATCTGCGTTCCGTTTATAGTCACGCCCACATTGCCGTTAAACAGCAGACTGCCGTTAAGGCTCAGGTTTCCGTTTACGCTCATCCATGTCGGAACCGTAAAATCCTTGTTTACATAAAGATTGCCGTTTACAGTCTTATCTGTTGTGAAGCTGCCCATTACATAGACGTTGCCGTATATAGGCGCACCGCACTTAAAGTCGCCGAAGCAATAAACATCTCCGTAAATCGTTCCGTTACATTCCATATCTCCAAGGACGTACATGGTTATGGGATTGGAAGATGTTCCGTAGCCTGACGTGCTTGTGCTTTTGAAATTTGCTCCTATGTAGTAGGTGCCGCCCTTTGAGTCGAGCACCTGACTTTGGCTGTTGATAAAGTTGTTTCCTACGATTATATCGGTGCTTTCCGTGCAGTTAAACGTTACGTTCTCAAACGCAAGCGTACCCGCACAGATAAGGTCGGCCTGGATAGTATTGCTTGAGCCGCTTGCGAACATTACAAACTCATTGTCGAAGAACGTTTTTGAAGTAATGGTCTGACCTGTAAGATATGTGTCGTTAGGAACCAGACCGGTAGACGTGAAGAATCTTCCGTCAAATCCGGACGGAGTTACCGCGGTCGTCATTTCAAGGATACGCTCTATGCGAGCCGATTCCTCATCGACGGATACCTCCGTTACCAGCTTATATGCAGTGTTTGAAATTCTTGTAACAGTAATCTTGCAATTTCCAAGGTCCGAGCCTAAATCCACCTCTCCGCCGGTGGTGGTAAAAGACGCGCCGTTAGCCAAAGCAACCATCTTCTGCTTAAACGGATTGCTGTTTTTCTTATTAACTATATATGAGGTAACAATATTATCCACAGACAAAGCAGTCTGATAAGCCTGTTCGCCGTTGTACTCAGCCACAACCTCTTCTCTCTGTGACGCTACCGTATAGTACACCGCCGCTGCCATCACAATAAGCACCGACATTACCAGCAGTACAATAAACAGTACGCTGCCTCGTTTACTTTTTAAGTTGGAGAACTTCATAATATCACCTCAGATATTGCTCTTAGTTGTCGAGTTCGGGTACGTCCATCGGGTTTACGCAGTAGAGAATAAGGTTTACCGATGTTGAAACCTTTGAGCTGTCCTTGAGGACAGATGTTGTTTCTGTTGTGCTTTCAACTGTGATTTCGTTGCCGTCCTCGTCGATTTCGGTTGCGGAAGAAGTTGAAGACGCGCTTGCCGTATATGGGATTGTGATCGACTGAATGTAAGTTGCCTGCGGCAGAGCGTTTATTCCGTCAAGGAACGCCTTAAGGTCATCAAGTCTGCCCTCAACCATGAAGTTTACGCTGATTGCGCCTACTACCTGTGAGTACTGCGCAAGCTCTGCATACTTCATTTCGGGAGTCATTATAACGTTTCCGTCCTCGTCATACTGAACCTCTTCTTCACCCGAAACAGAAGAAAGGGACTTTGAATATTCCTTTAACGGATAAGTTACCTCGATTTCCGTAAAATCGGAAAGAGCTAAGGTTGACGTTGTAAGATCGCTGATGCTGAGGGAGTCGGTGGACATTTTTGCGTCCTCGAGAATCTTTCTTACAATAACGTCGGCCTCCTGGGTCTGAAGGTCCTTGTAGAAGTTACCCTCATAGTCCTTTGCGTCGTCGTATGCCTGCTTTACTTCATCGTCGATGGTTTCCTCGCGCTGAAGGGTTACATAAACGTTTTCTCTTTCCGCCTTTGCGGATTCAAGATTACGCTTTGAAACGTCAATTTTCTGGAATGCAGGCCATATAAACATAAGTGTGCCTGCCACAAGAATTACTATAACAAGAAATACGGTAAGTATTGTTCTTTCGGTTTTACTCAGCTTCAACGCCGTTACCTCCCTTGATTAACATTGTCAGCGAGAACGAATAGGTCTTATCGTCCTTATCCGAATCATCGTCGCCCGACTTGCTGCCTGTATATCCGTTGTAGGCAATGTTCTCGAAATAGCCCTGATCCTTAAGCGCCTGAACGTAGGTAGACGGCATACTGTCGTCGTCGCACTCAAACTGAACGGAGAGGGAATATTCGCTTATCGCTACGCTGTCGGTAATGCGCATTCCGTCAACAAGACACTCCTCAAGCTTGTTCAGAACGTCTGTTATCGCTCTCGGCTTGTTGTCAAAGAGGTCGTTTGCCTGCTGAATGCTTGCAAGGTAGCTTTGGTAGTTGGTGAGGGTGCCGATTTTGTTATTCAGCTCGCTCAGTCTTGCCTGAAGCTCGGGGGCCTGAATTTCGGCGTTTACGGCGTTTGTCTGAGCGTCAATTCCCGACGTGTAGGCGTTGATGCCGATGGTTGCGCCCGCAACCACGCCGCAGCATACGGCTGCTATCGCCGCAAGCTTGATAAGGTATGTGTTTACGCCCTTCTTTTCCTTTGCAGCCGAGGACTGGAGCAGGTTTACATGGTCATAAACCTTGTTTACCTTATAGAAAGCGCCGATTGCGTTTGCGTACTTGGAGAAGTCCAGCTCGCACATGGTGACAATCTTGTTCGGCATTGTAAGAATGTGAGCGGGAACGTTGAAGGAGGAAATTGCGTTTGTCAGCGCGATAAAGTCGTTGATAACGCCGTAGAACATGATTTCCTTCAGCGGCTTTGCGTCCTTTCTGGAGGAGGTGAACTGAATCATGCGGAAAAGGTTGTCGTAAACAGCCTGATTAACGTAATCGGGATCGTTGTTGTAATCCATCGGGTCAATCTTTATGTAGCGGGAGAATGTCAGCTGGCTGTCCTCGTAAAGGTTGATGTTGAGGAAGTCGGTATCAATCTGCACCAGCATAAGCGGCATCGACGCTTCAAGACGCGAGTTGTTGAGGATAAGTCTTGTAATACAGTTGTTGGAAATGTTGATCTGGGAAAGAGTAAGACCAACGTGCGAGAACAGCTTTACATATCCGTCAATCATTCTCTGCGGGCAGGCGGTAGCCATAAGCTTTATCATGTGCTTGCCTTCCTCGTCGGTGGCTTCGCCCGTAATTGAGTAGGAAATGTTGTACTCGTTGGAGATACCCATGTTCGCCTGAATCATTGCTTCAATGGCGACGGAATTTGTCAGCTTTTTGGGCTTCGGGAGCATAAGCTCCTTGTACAGAATGTAGCTGGAATTTACGCAGACGATAGCTTCCTTTTCCTTTATGTTCTTGGTGTTGAGCATATCGGTAATTTCGCTGGCAACCATAGGAATATCGGCGATATAGCCGCTTACAACGCTGCCCTGGGGGAGATCTCTCATGTCGGCGTCGATAACTCTGATTTTGTTACCTGCAAGGACGCCGCGGACAATCTTGACCTGTTTATCGGTAATGTCGATTGATAACATATTGCACCTCTGATTTTATTATTTTTTAGTTTGCAACTGCGCCGAACGAGCCGTAAAGTGCAGGCAGAACGCTGGCAACGATAAGACCTACGCAGACGCCGAGAATGATGATGAGCAGCGGTTCCATAAGACCAACCAGCTTTGAAATAGCGGTATCTGCTTCTTCATCGTAATAATCGGCTGTTTTTGCGAGAATATCGTCGAGAGTGCCTGATTCTTCGCCGACGTATATAATCGAGGTGAAAATGCCCTCGAAAATATTTGTTTTAGTGATGGCGTTGGATAGGGATTCACCCTGCTTTACGTCCTCTATTACCTGATCCCTGAACACCTTTTCTATGTAGGAGTTGCCCAGCGTGCCTACTGACTTTTCGATACATTCAACCATCTGCATACCTGAGGAGAACAGGTTTGACATTGTTCTTGCGAAACGCGATGTGTAGATAGTTTTCATCAGTTTGCCGATCTTCGGCATATTGCAGAGCAGCTCGTCGTACTTAAGGCGCGTGTTCGGCGCTTTCAGCAATATTCTGATAGCAAACACAAGCGCAATAACGATTGCGATACAGATATACCATTTTTCCTTAAGGAAATTGGAGAAGTCCATCATTGCCTTTGTAAGCGCAGGCATATCGTCCGGAGAGCTGAACATATCCATGAACATCGGCATGATGAAGGTGAACATTGCAATAACGATAATCAGCATCATTACCAGCAGCACTATTGGGTAGGTCATTGAGCTTTTGATTTTGTTGTTGATTTTGTTTTCCTTTGCGTAATGGTCGGAAACACGCTGCATAATCATGTCAAGATTACCGGAAGCCTCGCCCGCGGCAACCATGCTGACGAAGAACACCGGGAAAACGCCCTTTTTGGACGCAACCGATTCGGAGAACGAGCGGCCTCGCTGAACGTCCTCGTAGATTTCCAGCAGAACTGCTTTCTGCTTTTTGTCCTCCTGCTGCGTGTACAGAATGTTAAGCGCTCTTACAATACTGATACCCGAAGTAAGCATTGAGCTGAGCTGTCGGCATAAGAACGCAAGGTCCTTTGTCTTGAACTTGTACTTTGCCTTTTCTTCCTTTTCCACAATCTCTGTGTACGAGGTACAGAAAAGGTTTTTTTCCTTCAGCTTTTCAATAAGCTGCTGGTAATTGTCGGCCGTATCCCTGCCTCTGACGGTTCTGCCGTTAATGTCGCTGGCAACGTAGGAAAATGAAGCCACAAATGTCAACCCCCACTCTGTTTATACGATTATTTCTATACATATTATATATAGAGATATAAGATTATTATATCATACTGCGCAGGTCAATTCAATTACTGTGTGTGACAAACATTTAAGTAATTTTTTGTGCAAATTTATCCAATATATCGCAAATAACAATTTCGCTGTTTCGCAATATTGACAAACAAAGGGCGATTTTATGCCGCAGTTTCGCAGTATTTTTGAAACTGCGGGATAGTGTGATGTAAAAAACAAGGCTTTTATACTGAATGTATAAAAGCCTCAGTGCGTCGAAAAACTTGCCACCGGCAACTTTTTCGAGGATTATGTTGTGAAAATTATTCACTTGTGGGGCGCTTTTTTTCTT
>CAKSIR010000034.1 GCA_934462775.1 uncultured Ruminiclostridium sp. | reverse complement strand
TGCACCCGTTCTTCCGCGCAAGTTAAAAATGCGGAGCATTTTTACCTGTCCGAAGCGCGGAACAGCCCCTCGCGGCGCATGAGCGAGTGCCTTTCTTCTCCCATTCTTTGGGCAAGCAAAGAATGGGACGAGGGGTTTATTGCTTGGCTGTAATCTTATCCAACTTTCCCAAAGGGGGCGAGGAGCCCCCTTTTAAACCAAGTACAAAATTACATACAAAACAAAAAAGGGAGCAACCGCTCCCTTTTCAGCAATCAAAGTGTTTAATTATAGCCCTCGGGCGCAGCCCGAGAACAGCCCCCCGATGCAATCGGGTTAGATCATGAGTTGCGTTCCCTCTCCGAAGTTGGTAAAGCAGTAGTCGAACAGCGCCTTTGCGTCGTCGTAAACGGTCACCTTTTTGTTGATAACAGGAGCGGAAAGCATTACGCAGGAATAGTTGCTCGCAACTGCCGCCATAACGTATTCGTCCTTGACGTTGCCCACTCTGCCGCCTGTAAGGCGCTTGTAGTACTGCGGGTTTGCGGGGAAGAACATCTTGTTCAGCGAAACGAACTTGCGCTCGTCTGCACTCATGTTGGTCGGCTGAATAGTGTACGCGGGACAGCCGAACGCCATTCTGAATACGTCGTTCTTCATCGCGTGGTTCAGGATTACCGTAAGGTCGCGCACAGAGGTGTAGTTGTCCCTGCTGACAGCGCCTGTGAGGGAGTCGAAATGGCTCTCGGTCGTTCCTATTTTGGCAATATATTCGTTCAGGCGCTCGACAAACGGCTCAACGCCGCCTGCAACAAAGTCTGCAAGGAGGATTCCCTCGTCCTGGGTTCTGCCAACAAGATAAGCGAACACAATGTCGCGTATAGTCAGCTTTTCGCCCTTTATGTAGCTGCAGCCCTCAATGTCGCCGGATACGGTTATAACCGCCTCCGGGTTGAAGCTGTCCAGTATCATCGCCGCAACCGCAAGTCTGGTCATGGACGCGGTGTTGTGTCTGCTGTGAATGTTTTTGCCGCAGATTATCTTGCCCGTTCTCATGTCGGTAACAACAACGCTGCGTGTGAAAACGTCAATAGAGCCGCTCTTGTTGTCGGGGAAGATAAGCCTTGAATAGTTCAGCCTTGTATTGGCAATCTCGCCCGATTCGAACACCTTTTCAACAATCGGGCCGAAGTCGGAGGAGCTGTCCGCCGCCATAAGAACAATGTCGTTCTCCTTGACGTTGTTTTTGAGATAGTCGGAAAGGGACGAGGTGTTGGAGAAGAACAGGCACGGCGTCATGGACGCTTTCATTTCGTCCGCAATGTAGCCTGCCATTGTGCCGCAGACAATCACCTGCTGAATACCCGTCGCGGAAATCTGTCTGCCGATGGAGCGGTAGGAAACAATGTTCATTTCATGCTCGTCGCTGAGGCTGCCCAAAACCACAATTCGCTTGCCGCCTTTTTTCACCTGCATATCCATAAGCAGGCTGATTCCTGCCGCAACCGTGTCGGGAGTAGCCTTGTCGCAGTCGGCGATTACAGTGTTTGAACCGAATTTCAGTATGTTTCCGTCAGCGCCGGAGGGCTTGTAGTCGCCCAGCGCAGCCGCAAGCAGGGACGGACTGCCGCCCAGAATGTAGCCCACAGCGAACGCCTGAAGCGCGTTTATAATGTTGTATCTGCCGATACCGTTAAGCTTTACATGAATGGTGAACGCGTTGTTTACCAGCTCGAAGGTGAGGAAGTCGTCGCCTACCTGAATGTCGTCCGCAAAGAAGTCGGCATTCTTGTTGAGCGCGCTGACAGTGATTACGGTTGGACGCACGTCCTTGATAGTCTTGAGCACAGGGTCGTCGATGTTCAGCACAAGGTAGCCGTCGCCGTTCATTCCTGCGCAAACGCCCATTATTTCGTTGGTAGTATCTCCGCTGACGCCTGTTGCGCCAACGTTGGTGATAACGGAAATAGTCGGGGTGATGGTCTTTGAAACGTCTGCGGTTTCGCCCTTGTTCTTTGATGAAATTTCCGCAACGGCGCAGGGAACGGTTCTGTCCGTGTTGATAATGTCAAGACAGGTTTCGTTGAAGCTGCTTTTGGGAGCGGCGGTAAACGCTGCTCTTTCGTAGCTTCTTGTCTGGGAAAGAACCAGCCTTGTCATGTCCTTGACGGTGGTTTTGCCGATTGAGCCTGCGATGCCGATAGTTTTAAGCCTGCGCTTTTTTACATAGTACGACGCAATGGTCTGAAGCGGATTTACCCCCGGCTCTGCAATAATGCAGGGATATTCTCCAACCGGCTCAAAGGCAATGATAGCCTGAGCGCCCTTGTCAATGGCGGTTTTAGCCGCCTTTTCGGGGTCGTCGTTCCAAATCAGCACAATAACGCTGTTTGTGATTGCTTTTTCGGGGTCTGTATCTATAAGAGAAATCGGTTTGTCCTCAAAAATGTGTAAGCTTTTTGGGAACAGCTTGCTTATCTCAACTAAAGTCAGTTCCATTTTTCTTCCTTCCTCAATGCAATTTATGCTGTATCAGTATAATTTTAGCACAATTTTCCCTATCGGTCAATTTGGAATTTCAACAGATATTTTTGTCATTATTATGCAATCTGACAGCATAAAACAGCGGCGGAGCCGTCACACTCCCGCCGCCGTGCGGACAATTTCGTCCCTGACGCTGCTTTCCACAGCGTCAACCACAACAGGCTGCGGTCTGCAAACATAATATCCCTGTATATAGTCAATGCCTGCTTTTATTACCCAGTTAAGCTCCCCGGAGGTTTCAACGCCCTCCGCCAGCACTCTTATTCCGTTTACGGTGCAGAAGTAGATAATTCCGCTGACGAAATGCTGCTTGTGGTTGTTGGTGTCAATGTCGCGGATAAGCTCTGCGTCTATTTTTACGATATTCGGGAAGATTTTCAGCAGGTTGTTGGTGTTGGCGTAGCCGGAGCCGTAATCGTCAATGGCGATTGCGCAGTTAAACCGCTTTGCTCTGGATTTGATGGTGTCAAGCACTTCGTCGGTGGGCTTGGTCTGCTCGGTTATTTCCCAGATAGTGCTGCGGAAAAGCTCGCCGTAGGCGCTTGCGATGCTGTCGAAATCCTTATCGGTCAGCATGGAGCTGGTAATGCTGTTTATCAGCACCTTTCTGCCCTTGAACAAGCCCTCGTTGCAGCTGTAAAACTTCATTACGTTGCTGAAGGTCAGCCGTTCTATGTCGTAGAGCCTGTTCTGATTTTCGGCGATTCTGATAATATCCGCAGGGGAAAGGCTGCCGTCCGTTGCTCTCATAAGAGCCTCGTAGCCTATAATGTCGCCGTTTTTCGCGCTTACCACCGGCTGGAAATGATACACAAGAAGATTTTCGTCAACTACCTTATTAAAGGCGGAAATCTCGGCGAAGTCCCTGCGCTTGCTTTCAAAGCTGCCCTCGTTGAAGCGCTTGCAGCTGCCGGCTGCGCTCCGCACCGCCTCATAGGCGGCAAAGTCGGCCTTTACAAGAAGCTCGTCTGCCGAAACGCCCTGCATTGGATATTCGCAGTAGCCCGCCTTTATGCTTATGGTAACGTCGGGGCGGCTCTGAGCTTCGGCTGCAAGCATCATTTTCTTAATCAGCTCCACAGTCTGCTCGGCGGTTTTGTTCTTGATAAACACCCACAGCGCCTTGTAGGTTTTCACTCCTATGAAAACATCGTCGGAGGCAAATTCAAGCAGCGTTTCCGCCGCGTTTGCGATGCACCTTTCGCCTGCCGCGCCCTTTGCGTGTCTGGCGATAATGTGGATAGTAGCCATGTAGGCGGTGTTTTTGCTTTCGTTTATATAGTCCTGCACGCGGGCAAGGAACTTGTTTCTCATTACGTCCGAGCTTAAAGCTCTGCTGTGCGCCTGGTCGGATATGTCCTGCAAAAAGCCGGAGGCGCCGTCCTCCCTGTCCTCCATGAGCAGCCTGAGGAACTTTTCCTCGGCGCCTATCTTTTTGCGGTACACGTTATCCATATTAAGGCAGGGAACGTAGGCGATGTCGGCGATTATGGCGTTCAGCTCCTGCTCGGAGCGCTCGCTTCGGTAGGGAATGTTCAGTATCCTGCAAAAATTTTCATCGGCGTGCGCCTTTCCGCTTTTTCTCTCGATAACAAAGCTGCCTATGTTCGGAAAGAACTTTCGGAAGGCTTTGATGTCGCAGTCTGTCATGACGTTTTTCCGTCCTTTCCGGTTAATGCGTCGAGCATGGTCTGCTGCATATTTTCGACGTTTATAGTGGAGCCAACAACCCTTGTGCCGATCATTTCGGTGTTGTCCATAAGGGCGCGCTGAGTTGCGGGATTTGCCATTACAATCATGGGTATATCCGCGCAGCTTACGCCGGTTCGCATAAAGCGGTAAAAGCCGAAAAGCCCGTCGGTTTTTTCGCCGATGTCCACAATAACAAGGTCGGATTTGTCCTTCCTCAGGTTTACAATGGCAGCCTGATAGGAGGTTACCGCCTTAACCGTATATTCCGCGGGGTCGAAGTATTTTCTAAGTCGTGCAAGCTCGTTTAGGACCTCGCAGATAACAAGTATTTGTTTCATTTATTCCCTCCTCAGCAGTAGAAAAAGGCGCAGTTCTTGCCGCTTGTTCTCGAAAGATTCAGCGCCCTGTCGCAGGACAGATACAGGTCGGCGTAATTGTCGCCGTTGCGTCCCAGCGCCGCGAAGCCTACCGAAACGTAGACCTTTTCGCCCATTACGCCGGAGGTGATTTTATTTATCAGCTCGTCTGCGCGGCTGATAAGGAGCTGCTTGTCGGTTTCTCCCTTTATGTAGCCTACTACCGAGCTGCCGTTCATAAGACCGTACACTACGTTGCCCGGCATTTCCTTTTTCAGTATCACCGCAATCTGCTTCAGGCAGTTCTGGCTGATGTTGTTGCTGGCGAAGCTGTAATTGTCGAAGTCCATGATGAACATGGTGCCGCTTTCCTTTTTACTGATGCACTCGGCGATTGCCTTGTCTGCATAAACGCGCTTGTGCAGACCGGTTACGGGGTCGACTCTCTCCTCGGGAGGAACCGCCTTATTCAGCACAAGATGCACCCTTTTCTGGAACGCCAGAGGCTCAAAGGGCTTTTTTACAAGGTCGATGGCGGCAACGCTTGATATTTCCTTGATTGTTTCCGCGTCAATGTGGGCGGAAATGAACATTACAGGCACGGAAGCGTAGCTTTTTCCGCTTTTGCGCATACGGTAAATAACCTTAACGCCCGAAACGGTGCGCAGATTGATGTTTATTATCACCAGCTCGACAGGCTCTTTTCCCAGAACCATGTTCATGTCGAACTCGGAGCGGGCGGTATATACCTCAAATTCGTCGGCAAGTATTTCCGAAATTATATCCAGCGCAAGCTGCGACTCGTCAACGGCAAGTATCTTCTTCATTTTCTTTCTCCTTGGTATTGCGAGGGTGAGATTACCCTTATTATACTTATATGATTATAACACAACTCGGATAAAATTTCAATAATTCTGCACAATTTTTTCTAATTCGTTCCCCCAAAATTTTACATTTTATGTAGGATTACTGTAAAACGTTTCGGAACGGCTTGCTCACACACGGCTTCAGCCGCTGACGCTCAGCGGCGAAGGGAAGTTTTCGAAAATTCCGTTTCGCCTGTAAAAGCAGTCGGAGCGCAAGCGTTAAATCTCGGTAAAATATTGATTTAGGCGCTGATAGAGTGTATAATATATACAGTAAACCATATTTTCGGAGATGCCTTATGAAAACGAAAATTATTTCTGTAATATTAAGCGCGCTTATGCTTCTATGCCTTGCGGGCTGCGATAAAACCGAGCCTGTAACCGAGGAGGAAAGCCTGCCTGCCTTAGTTATCGGCAGCGACCTTTACAAGCCCTATTTCTTTGTCGGCGAGGACGGCAGCTACGCGGGAATAGACGTGGAAATTGCACGGGAGGCGTGCCGCCGTATCGGTCTTGAGCCTGTGTTCAGCAAAATAGACTGGGACGTCAAGGACGAGATACTCGGAAAGGGCGATGTTGACTGCCTTTGGGGCTGCTTTACAATGACGGGCAGAGAGGACCAATACCTGTGGGCGGGACCGTACCTTTACACAAGGCAGATGGTTCTTGTAAAAAGCGCAGGGGAAATCAACAAGCTGTCCGACCTGGACGGAAAGACGGTAGCCGTGCAGGTAAGCGGAAAGGCGGAATGGATTTTCCTCGACCGTTCCAACCTGAAAATCCCAAGGGTAAGCGAGGTGCTTTCGTTTCTCACGATGGAGGAGGCGGTTACCGCTCTGTGCGGAGGAAAGGCGGACGCTGCCGCCGGTCACGAGGCGGCGTTGGAGGAATACACAGATAATGAGCCGGGCGTTTACAGGCTGCTGGAGCAGCCGATTTTAGAGGCGCAGCTTGGAATTGCCTTTGAAAAGGGCAGCAGCTCCGATATTCCCGCAAGGCTTACCGCCGCGCTGGAGGAAATGAAGCTGGACGGCACGCTGAGCGAAATAGTGGAAAAATACGGACTTAACGCAGAAAAAGTCGTGTGGGGAGATATGAACGTTGAAGATGAGGAATAAGCATAAGACCCACGGTATATTGATACCGGCTCTTCTGGCGCTGCTTGGGGCGGCGTCGCTGACTGCCGCATACATATCCTTTACCGCAACCGACTCGGCAAAGGCGGAAGAGGCATGGGAAAGCACAGTGGAATTTGTACGGGAAACCTGCTTCAAAAACGACAAATACTTTCTTGAAAGTAAGACGGACGGCCTTATTTTTGTAAAAGACAGGGCGAAAGTCGTCAGCAAGTACATCGAGTATTATATCAGCAAGCGTCCCGAACTGACCGTAAATCAGCATTTAGAGCAGTATGCCAAGGACCAGCGGGTTTCGGGCTATATTTTCCTTAACGAAAGCTTCGGGCTTGAGGGAGAAAGCAGCGAGGGCTCTTACGAAGTATGGAAAAAGCTGCTGCATACCCAAAGCGTTGAAAATATTTTGGAGCACCCCGAAAAATCCTACATGGAGCGCACGGAGGCCGACGGCAGGGTGTACGACTTCGCCGTGGTGGCGAGAGCCGGGGGCAAGGGTCTGCTGCTTTGCTACAACGATGTAACGGACGAGCTGAACGACAGCGACAGCTCCTTTCTGCGGTCGGTGCTGGAGGGTTACAGCTTCAAGCTGAACGGCACGGTCATAATTGCAGACGGCGGACGGATAATTTACAGCAATTCCCCCGACGTACTTCAGGGCGCGGCGGACGGCTTTCCCGTAAGCGGAGTCAGCGACCTCAAAAGCGCCGACACAAAGCTTGTCTACCTTAACTACGGCGGAAAAGCATGGTACGGAAACAGAATCAACTACAACAACTATGCAATCTATGTATTCTTCCCGTATTCCTCCGTTTTTTCGGACAGATGGAACGTAATGCTGTTTGTGGCGGCTATGCTTATTGTTTTCTACCTTGTAATATTCGTTATAAGATACGTTATTTCCAAGCGCAATATGCAGAAAATGGAGGTTCAGCTCCATACAATCAAGGCGGTCGGCAGCATTTATCTTTCCAACATACTGGTGCATCTTGACAAAATGGAGTGGGAGGAGCTTTCCGTTTCAGAGGCGGCGGCAAGGGCGCTGAACAGCAAAATGTCCGTGTGGGAAATGCTTGACGCTTTTGCCGAAAACCTGATTTCCGCCAAGTACAGGGAGGGCTTCAGACGGTTCAGCGACCCGAATACAATCGCCGACCGAATGAAAAACAGAAGGGCGCTTGAATTTTTCGGTGAAAGCATTTCGGGAAAATGGCACTGCTTTTCAATTATCGCTCAGGACTGGGACGACAGCGGCAGAGTGACCGACGTGCTGATTCTGTCCCGCGATATTGATGAGGACAAGCGCAGGGAGCTGGACTATCAGGAGCGTCTGCGCTCGGCGATTGAACAGGAAAAGCGGGCGAATTTCGCAAAAACCGACTTCCTCCGCCGCATGAGCCACGATATACGCACTCCGATAAACGGCATCAGAGGCATGGTGACTATCAGCAGCCACTTCCTTGGCAACGCGGAAAAGCAGAAGGAATGCAACGACAAGATAATGTCCGCGTCGGGCTTCCTGCTTGACCTTGTGAACGACGTGCTGAACATGAACAAGCTTGAATCGGGCAGGATAAAGCTTGAGCATACCGAGTTTGACCTTAACAGGCTTATTAAGGAAACCACCGACGTAATCGAAATCCGCGCCGCTGAAACGGGAGTAAGGCTGACCGTCCATCCCTTTGCGGGAGAGCACAGCCTGCTTATGGGAAGCCCCATGCACCTGCGGCAGATACTCCAGAACATTATCAGCAACGCGGTAAAATACAACCGCAGCGGCGGCACGGTGGACGTAAGCTGCCGCGAGCTGTCCTTTGACGGCGAAAAGGCGCAGATTGAGTTTGTCTGCGCCGATACGGGTCTTGGAATGAGCGAGGAGTTTCAGGCTCACGCCTTTGAGGCTTTTGCTCAGGAGCGGGCGGAAACCGCCCGAACCAACTTCTCCGGCACTGGTCTTGGGCTGCCGATTACCAAGGAGCTTGTTGAAAAAATGGGCGGCACGGTTCGCTTTGTCAGCGAAAAGGGCAAGGGTACTGTCTTTACCGTCGTCATTCCTTTTGAAATTGCCGCCGAAGCGCCAAGCCCCGAAATATCCGAATACGCTCACGACAGCTGCATGACGGGAGTCAGGGTGCTGCTTGTTGAGGACAACGAGCTTAACATGGAAATAGGCAGGTTCCTCCTTGAAACGGAGGGAATGATTGTTACTGCGGCATGGAACGGCTTAGAGGCGGTCGATAAGTTCGGCGGCTCGAAAATAGGGGACTTTGACGTAATCCTTATGGACATTATGATGCCGCAGATGAACGGACTTGACGCCGCCAAAGCAATCAGGGAGATGGACCGCCCCGACGCATGGTCCATACCGATTTTTGCAATGACCGCCAACGTATTTGAGGACGACGCGGAAAGCAGCAGAGAAGCGGGCATGAACGAGCATATTACAAAGCCGATTGACGTGCAGAAGCTGATTGAGCTGATGAGGAAGTACATAAACAGATAAGAACGGGCGGATTTCAGCGGCAATCCGTCGTCGGATAACGGCATACAGCTTATGGTCTGCTCCGAAAAACTGTGAGCGGCGGGCGAAAACAGGTATAAAAAAGGCTCAGATCAGCTCTGAGCCTTTATTCTATGTGCGCGTTTCACAGCGGACCGTTACCGCTCAAACACCGTTTCGCTTATTTTGTACTCGTATATGCAGTCAAGGCGGTACATCTCCGTTTTCGATATGCCGTTTCCGTTATCAATTACAAATATAACGCTGTCGTCAACCAATATCTCCATTGGCTTTATGCGCTTTGAAATGGCGCTGCCGTCTTTCAGATACTTTATGCTGGCATAGCGCTTTTCCTTTACCGCCCTGCTGAAATCCCACAGCTTTTCAACTATAAAGCAGTCGTAATCGCTTTTTCCAAAGTCGTCAATATCCGCCGTCACTATCTCCCTGATGGCGCTTTTGTTTTCCTTTGACGCGCAGTTTTCAAGCAGCTTTTCCATTATTTTCGCAAGCTCGTTCCTGCATATTATGTCGCTTTTCAGCAGCAGCTTGCACAGCGCGAATATTTCGCCGTCAGTCAGTCTGCTGTCGCTGTCGTGCTTCATCACATAGCCGCCCAGCTTCTTGTTGTGGATTATGCTGCCGCAGCGATTCCCCTTCGCTGCCTCGCCGTCAAGGAATGAGCGGATGTCGTCAATGTCACGCTGCACGGTTCTTGCGGTCACCTCATATCTGGCTACCGCGTCGCGCTTGCTGACAGTTTCGCCGTTTATCAGGTCGGTGTACAGCTTCAGTATGCGCTCGGTTTTGAGCCTTGTATTATCCGTTCCCATCATTTCTCCTCAAAAAAGTTTTTTCTATTATACCGCCGTGCGCTGGCA
This sequence comes from uncultured Ruminiclostridium sp., assembly GCA_934462775.1. Taxonomy (GTDB): domain Bacteria; phylum Bacillota; class Clostridia; order Oscillospirales; family Ruminococcaceae; genus Ruminiclostridium_E. Next base: position 8,591 of record CAKSIR010000034.1, on the reverse strand, counting down.
ATTTCAACCATATTGTAATAAATAACAACTATTTTGTTGATTATCGACCATTGTTTTTTAACAAAATTAACAAATATTATGCAAAACCTGCGTCTAAGCACAGCAAAGTCACGAATATTATTCCATTATATGACATAATATTCCTGCTGTGCCCATTTGTTTCGATACTAAGCGTCTGCCGCTGCATACAAATCCGCACGCGTCTGCCGCCATAAGGTGCAAAACCTCCTCAAAGTCGGAATTTTCCGAACGCAATGGTCTTATAAAATCAAAAACCCTTGTTTTTTATATAATAATGGTGTATAATAAAACTACATATCATCGAAAGGAGTTTTAAAATAATGGTAATTACAAAAGATACAATTATCGGCGATATTCTTGACTTCAACGGCGAGGCTGCTGCACCCTTCTTCTTTGAAATAGGTATGCACTGCTTAGGCTGCCCGTCCGCAAGGGGCGAAAGCGTTGCCGAAGCCTGCGCGGTTCACGGCACAAACGCCGACGAGCTGGTTGAAAAGCTGAACAAGGCTCTCAACGGCTGATGAACGTCAGACTTGACGAAAGGCTTCTCGCCTGCGGAGAATTTGCCCGACTTGACAAAATAATCTGCGACGTGGGAACAGATCATGCGCTGCTGCCCTGCTGGCTTATTCAGCAGGGCGCTGTCAGCGTTATCGCCAGCGACATAAACGACGGACCGCTGCTTTCCGCAAAGGAAACCATTGCCCAGTACGGCTGCGGAGGAATTACCCTTGTGAAGTCGGACGGGCTGAAAAATATCCCCTTTGCCGAGGACGTGATAATCGCGGGAATGGGCGGCGAGCTTATCGGGCGAATCCTGTCCGAATGTACATTTCTTTCCGATGATTTCCGCTGTATTCTCCAGCCCATGACTAAGGCGGAGGAGCTGCGCCGTTCCATGTACGGAAACGGCTTTGAAATAATCACCGAACGCACTGCCCATGCGCACGGCAAGTGCTACACCGTTATCCACGGCAGATACACGGGAAAGCGCGCCGAAATTGACGATGAAACCGCCTTTTTCGGCAAGAATACCGACAGGGCTTATATAGAAAAACAGCTTGCCGCCCTTGATAAAATGGGGCTTGGCAGCGAAAAATACCGCCTCCTTGCCGAAAAGGTAAGGCAGCGCTTACATTAACGAAAGGACAGTTAAGACATGACAGTAAGAGATATTTACGAGTATATCAACACCCTTGCTCCCTTTTCATCACAGGACAGCTTCGACAATTCGGGGCTGCTGGTCGGAAATCCAGACGCAGATGTTCACAGAATCGCTGTCTGTCTTGATATAACCAACGAGGTGGTTGACGAGGCTGCAAAGCTTGGCGTAAGCCTTATCATTTCACATCACCCCGTTATCTTCAATCCGCTGAAAAACGTGCTGGTGGGAAACCCGGTTTACAGCCTTATCTCAAGCGGCATAAGCGCAATCTGCGCCCACACCAACCTTGATATGGCGGCAAGCGGCAGCGTCACCGACCTTATGCTCGAGCTGCTCGACATAAAGGGCAGCGAGGTTTTAGAGGTCGTGAACTCCGACGGCACAGGCTACGGCAGAGTTGCGGAGCTGACCTTTGACACAACGGCTAAGTGCCTTGCGGAAATGTGCAAGACCGCTTTCGACTGTCAGCAGGTCAGATACAGCGACGCGGGCAGCACCATTAAAAAGGTGGCACTCTGCTCCGGCGCGGGAAACTCGGTTATCGCGGCTGCGCTTTCCAAGGGCTGCGACGCGCTTATCACCGGGGACATCAAGTGGTCAAGCTTTGTTGAAGCGCAGAACAAGGGTCTGTCCGTTATTGACGCAGGCCACTTCCACACAGAAAACATCATGAGCAGCTATCTTGCGTCGCTTATCGAACAGCAGTTCCCGCTTGTGGACGTGTTTGTTCCCGACAGCAACACGGATATTTGCAGATATGTATAAATATATCACAAAGGAACAGGTCAGAAAATGTCTTTAGACGGAGCATATCTCCATATAGTACGGGAGGAAATGCTGGCAAGGAAGCTTATCGGCGGCAGAGTGGACAAGATTCATCAGCCGTCCCGCGAGGAAATAATCATCACGATCCGCACCTTTGGCGGAGCGGAAAAAATACTGCTCAGCGCCAACACCTCCTCGGCGCGCGCCTGCCTCACTTCCCAGACTCCCGAAAACCCGAAAGCGCCCCCCATGTTCTGTATGCTGATGAGAAAGCATTTAGGCGGCGGACGGCTTACCGACATAGGTCAGGACGGTCTTGAGCGCATTATCAACTTCGATTTTGAATGTACCAACGAAATTGGCGACATTGTCGCTAACCGCGTTGCCGTTGAAATAATGGGAAAATGCAGCAACATAATCCTGCTGACCCAAAAGGACGGACAGTGGCGGGTGGTTGACGCAGTAAAGCGCGTTACCGACGACATTTCCTCGGTAAGACGTATTCTCCCCGGCATACTCTACCAGCTGCCGCCAAGGGAGGAAAGGCTCAATCTGCTGAGCTGCACCGAGGAGCAGGTAATGGCGGCGCTTGACGAAAATATGCCCCTTAAGCTCGCCAAGGCAATGCTGAAAATTTTCGAGGGAATTTCCCCGATTTTCGCAAGGGAATGTTCATTCTACACCGCAAGGGACGTGGATATTTCCGTTGCGGAATTAACCGCCGAGCAGCGGGAAAGGCTGCTGTTCTTCCTTAAAAAAGCGCGGAACGCCATGAACGGCGAGGGAAAATTCACCGTTGTAAGCGACTTGCAGAACAAGCCGAAGGACTTCTGCTTTATGAACATTGAGCAGTACGGAAACGAAATGATAGTTTCGGAGTACCCCACCGCAAACACGCTCCTTGACCGCTTTTTCAGCGGCAGAGCCAATGCGGAGCGCCTTAAGCAGCGTTCGGGAGATCTGATGAAGCTTATCGTCAACGCCTACGAGCGCACTGCGCGAAAGCTTGAGCTGCAAAGGCAGGAGCTTGAAAGCTGCAGGGAGCGGGAGGTTTTCCGAGTCTGCGGCGACCTTATAAACGCAAACATCTACCGCATGGAAAAGGGCATGAACGAGCTTGCAGCCGACAATTACTACACGGGCGAGCAGCAGACAATCAAGCTTGACGTGCGGCTTACCCCTGCCCAGAACGCCCAGAAATATTACAACGAGTATAAAAAGCTGGATACCGCCGAGAAAATGCTTACCGCCCTGATAAAGCAGGGCGAGCAGGAGCTTGTCTACATCGACAGCGTTTTTGACGAGGCAAGCCGCACCACAGGCGAAAGCGAGCTGAACGAGATTCGCGCCGAGCTGATGGAAACAGGCTATATCCGCAAGGGAAAAGGTCAGACGCAGAAGAATCAGAAGGCGCTGCCGCCGCTGAAATTCCGCTCCGACGACGGCTTTGACATACTTGTGGGCAGGAACAATATACAGAACGATAAGCTTACGCTGAAAACCGCCAAGGCGGGCGATATGTGGCTGCACACCCAGAATATCCCCGGCTCCCACACCATTATACTGTGCGACGGAAAGGACGTTCCCGACAATACAATCGTGCAGGCGGCGACTCTTGCGGCATATTGCTCAAAGGCAAGGGAAAGCACAAAGGTGGCGGTAGATTATACGCGCTGTAAATTTGTGAAAAAGCCTAACGGCGCAAAACCGGGCATGGTGATATTCACAAATAATAAAACGATACTGGTTAATCCCGATGAGGAGCTGTACGAGAGATTGAAGATATAGCTCGATTGCTTCACATAAATAATACACTTAACATAAGAAAGGACTTTCACTGATGAAAGAATTGGCAAAAACCTACTCCCCGAAGGATTTCGAGGACAGAATTTATCACGAGTGGGAAGAAAAGAAGTATTTCCACGCAGAAATCGACCCTAAGAAGAAGCCCTACACAATCGTAATTCCCCCTCCAAACATCACAGGTCAGCTCCACATGGGTCACGCTCTCGATGAAACCTTGCAGGATATTCTTATCCGCTGGAAGAGAATGCAGGGCTACTCCGCACTCTGGCTCCCGGGCACCGACCATGCGTCAATTGCAACCGAGGCTAAAATCGTTGCCGCAATGAAAGCCGAGGGACTTACAAAGGACGACGTGGGACGCGACGGCTTCCTCGAAAGAGCTTGGGAGTGGAAGCGCCTTTACGGCGGCAAAATCGTTAACCAGCTGAAGAAGTTAGGCTCCTCCTGCGACTGGGACAGAGAGAGATTCACCCTTGACGAGGGCTGCTCCGAGGCTGTACAGAAGGTGTTCATCGACCTTTACAATAAGGGCTATATTTATCATGGAAAGAGAATCATCAACTGGTGTCCTAACTGCAAAACCTCTATCTCCGACATTGAATGCGAGTACGAGGATCAGCAGGGTCACTTCTGGCATATCAGATACCCGCTTGCAGACGGCTCGGGCTATGTAGAGCTTGCAACAACCCGTCCCGAAACCCTCCTTGGCGATACTGCCGTTGCGGTTAATCCAAAGGACGAAAGATACAAGGACATCGTTGGCAAGATGGTTAAGCTGCCCCTTACCGACAGAGAAATCCCTGTTATTGCGGACGATTATGTTGAAATGGACTTCGGTACGGGCGTTGTAAAAATCACTCCCGCCCACGACCCTAACGACTACGAGGTCGGTCTGCGCCATAATCTGCCTGTTCTCACGATAATGAACGAGGACGCAACCATTAACGAGGAATTCGGCGGCAAGTACGCAGGAATGGACAGATACGAGGCAAGAAAGGCAATGGTCGCCGACTTAGAGGCGCAGGGACTGCTTGTTAAGGTTGAGGAAATGCCTCACCGAGTAGGAACCTGCCAGCGCTGCCACACCGTTGTTGAGCCAATGGTTTCAAAGCAGTGGTTCGTTAAGATGAAGGAGCTTGCGCAGCCTGCCATTGACGTTGTTAAGAGCGGCGAGCTGAAGTACGTTCCTAAGCGCTTTGAAAACGGCTACCTCTATTGGATGGAGAATATCCGCGACTGGTGCATTTCCCGTCAGTTATGGTGGGGTCACAGAATCCCTGCATACTACTGCACAAATCCCGAATGCTGCCACGAGCTTATCAGCGCAGCAAGCGTTGACGTTTGCCCCAAGTGCGGCGCGCCTATGAAGCAGGACGAGGATACGCTGGATACATGGTTCAGCTCCGCTTTATGGCCGTTCTCAACCTTAGGCTGGCCGAACAAGACGCCTGATCTTGAATATTTCTACCCCACAAATACCCTGGTAACAGGCTACGATATTATCCCGTTCTGGGTTGCAAGAATGATTTTCTCGGGACTTGAGCATACAGGCGTAAAGCCTTTCGACCACGTTCTTATCCACGGTCTGGTCCGCGACGATCAGGGACGCAAGATGTCAAAGTCACTGGGCAACGGCGTTGACCCGCTGGAAATTATCCGCGACTACGGCGCTGACGCATTAAGACTGACCCTTGTAACAGGCAACGCTCCCGGCAACGATATGCGCTGGACAAGCACAAAGGTAACTGCAAGCAGAAACTTCGCAAACAAGCTGTGGAACGCGTCAAGATACGTTCTGATGAATCTGCCCGAGGATATGGAGGACGCTGTTCTTCCCGAAAATATGCCGATCGAGGACAAGTGGATTATCACCCTGTTCAACAACCTTGTTAAGGACGTAACCGACAATTTAGACAATTTTGAGCTTGGTATCGCTATCCAGAACATCTACGACTTTATCTGGGACGTTTACTGCGACTGGTACATCGAGCTTACAAAGCCGAGAATTGCGCAGGGCGGCGAAACGGCAAGAGCTGCGCAGAACGTGCTTGTTTATGTAATGCAGGGCTTCTTAAAGCTGCTCCACCCGTTCATGCCGTTTATCACAGAGGAAATCTGGCAGTCAATTCCGCACGGCAGTCAGCCTGAGAGCATCATGATTTCCAAGTGGTGCGAATACGATGAAAAGCTGAACTTTGCCAAGGAGGAGCAGGATTTCGCCAAGATTATCGACACAATCAAGGCAATCCGCGTTCAGAGAAACGAGCTTAACGTTCCGCCGTCAAAGAAGGTAACAATGTACGTTGAAACAGCGGAAACAGAGCTGTTCAAGTCCTGCGCCGCGTTCTTTGAAAAGCTTGCGGGAGCAGGCGAGCTGCACGTTTCCGAAAAGGCGGACGCAGCGGACAGCATGGTAACGGTTGTAACCGCAAGCGCAAGAGTGTTCATGCCAATGGGCGAGCTGGTTGACACCGAAAAGGAGCTTGCGCGCCTTGAAAAGGAAAAGAAAGCGGCTGAAAAGGACATTGCGTTCCTGTCGGGCAAGCTGAGCAATCAGGGCTTCCTGTCAAAGGCTCCTGCACAGCAGATCGAAAACGAGCGTGCAAAGCTTGCAAAAGCCGAGGAAAAGATGGCAAAAATCAACGAGTCGATTGCCGCGCTGAAGAAGTGAGCATAAAGAAATAAAAATTTCGTCCGCCTTATGAAACAGGCGGACGAAATTTTTGCGCTGAATAATTACGGAAAAAGTCTGAGGCTCTGATTTTCATCAGAGCCTTTTGAATATTGATAAGTATGATTATTATGCCTGCGTTGAAGGATTGTAAAGTGAGAACTTCTTAACAAGTTCCTTCAGCATATTAGCCTGGCTGCTCAACTCTTCGGAAGCGGCAGCAGACTGTTCAGATGTAGCAGAGTTTGTCTGAACGACATTTGATATCTGGTCAACTCCGATTGTAACCTTGACGATGGAGTCAGCGGCTTTCTTGGAAGAATCGGCAATCTTGTTGTTTATGACCGTAACCTTGCCGGCTGTTTCGCCGACCTTGTTCATCTTTTCAGCAACTTCGGCGCAGAGCTGATTTCCGCTGACGATGGAATTGACGGTGCTTTCGATGATCCGTGTTGTGTTCTTAGCAGCCTCGGCAGATTTTCCTGCAAGGTTCCTTACTTCTTCGGCAACTACCGCGAATCCCTTTCCTGCCGCGCCTGCTCTTGCAGCTTCAATGGCAGCGTTGAGTGAAAGGATATTTGTCTGGAATGCGATGTCCTCGATAGTCTTGACAATTTTCTTGGTTTCGCCGGAGAACTCGCTGATCTCATGCATTGCGCTGACGAGTTCTGACATCATTGTGTTTACTTCCTGTACTTCCGCTCCTGCGGCATTTGCCTTTTCACTTGCTTCTGCTGCATTCTCGGAATTTTCCTTAATAGCGTCGGAAATAGACGTGATAGTTTCAGAAAGTTCCTGGATGGAGGACGCCTGCTCCGTTGCTCCCTGTGCAAGAGACTGGGCACCGGACGCAACTTCGCCAGCGCCGCTCAGCAGCTGGTTGGAAGCCTGGTCAACATTCGCAAGTGCGGCGGAAAGGTTGTCACGGACATACATGAGGCTGTCGCGGATTTCGCTGGTTTCGCCGACGTAGCTTTCGTAATTCTCACAGGTGCAGTTGAAGTTCCCGTTGCCGTAGTTTCTGCATACGTCTGAAATGCTGGGAAGCACGTTCTGGAAGAATCTGATGACCTTTCTTGCAGCGTGTGCAAGTACGCCTATTTCGTCCTTGGAGCGGTATGTAATGGTGCCGTCAGCCTCTTTAAGCAAACCGTTTGCGATAAGGTTCATAGAATCTACAATCTGAGTAATGGGAGGAACGATTGCCTTTGTGAGTATCACTGTGAGAACAACTACGAGTACAGCGGCAACCACGACGACGGTGACTATAATTACGATATTGAATGTTTTCGTGCTCTGTGCATTATTGTATCTTGTGTTGATTGCTTCTCCGAGTTCAGTGGTAAGGTTTTCAAGAATGCTTGTAACTTCTGTAAGATTTGGCTCGTAGTCGTTCAGATACAGGGAATACGCTTCAAGATTGCTCTCATAGGTGAATTTTGCGCTTGATTCTATTATTTCTTCACGGATAGAAGCCGCATCGTCCATAATTGTGTGGATATTTTCTACCTTGTCTGAAAACTGAGGATCATATTCAAGGAAGCTGTCGAGATGTGAGAAGAAAGCTTCTCGGTCGGTGTTTATTTCTTCAACATATTTGTCGAGATCAGCCTTATTGTCAGTGCAGACTGCTTTCAGAATATTAGCCTGGAATATTCTGATGTAACGTCTGGCTTCTTCAAGATTTGACAAAGCCGGAATAGATATATTAACGTAATTATCAGACGTTGAAGCTATGTCGTTTGTAGATATCAGGGAAACAACACCCAGAACGAATGTCAGTAGCAGTACAACCGCAAACGTGCAAATGATCTTTTTTGAAATCTTTAGATTTTTCATTGCTTTTTCTCCTGTAAAATTTGATTTGACTTTTAATTACAGTCATTTATAGACGTTACTTTCATTAAAAGCCGTTCGATCTTTTATTTTATCATTTTTTTACCAAAAAATCAACATTCATTTCTTGTAATAATGCACATTTGTATTGTTGCACAAAAAAAAGTCTATGAAAGTAATGATTGAGATAATTTGCATAAAAATCCCGTCCAAACGGACAGCACTTTTCAGTCTGTCGAAAAAGACAGATTTAAAGTTTTTGTCCACTTTTTTCAAAAAGTGGTGGGTACTTAGGGCAAAGCCCTAAGCCGACTTCCGCAGAAGTCG
>CAKSIR010000033.1 GCA_934462775.1 uncultured Ruminiclostridium sp. | reverse complement strand
GGGCGCTGCCCTAAGAACCTGCAAGCCTTTGAAAAGGCTTGACCTAAACTTTAAATTTGACTTTTTCGACAGTCTGAATCCATCTTTCGTAAAAAAAATAGATGGCTTTTTCGACAGTCTGAGGCGGAGCTATCCGCCTGTTTTTATATCTGCCCCTTAATTTTATTCAGCGCACCCTTTTCAAGCCTTGAAACCTGCGCTTGACTTATGCCTATTTCACTTGCTACCTCAACCTGTGTTTTTCCTTGAAAGAAACGGAGGTTAAGAATCCGTTTTTCGCGCTGCCCGAGATTTTTTATAGCCTCTTTCAGCGAGATTTCATTGAGCCAGTTAGTGTCATCGTTATTATCGCCAATCTGATCCATAACGTAAATCGTATCTCCTGCCTCTGAGAAAACAGGCTCATATAGGGACATAGGCTCGCTTATTGCTTCAAGAGCCATTACCACGTCCTCGCGCTTTGCGTCGATTTCCTTAGCAATTTCCTCAACATTTGGTTCGCGCAGCTTTTCATTGGTAAGCTTTTCCTTTGCCTGCATTGCACGGTACGCAAGATCGCGGAGCGAACGGCTGACTCTGACCTGATTATTGTCGCGCAGATAGCGTTTTACTTCGCCCAAAATCATGGGTACCCCGTAGCTGCTGAACTTTACATCGTACTTCATGTCAAAATTGTCAATCGCCTTTATCAGTCCGATACAGCCTACCTGGAACAAATCGTCGGGATTTTCTCCGCGTCCCGAAAAACGCTGAATAACGCTGAGAACAAGGCGCAGATTTCCGTTGATCAGCTCCTCGCGAGCCTTTTTATCGCCTTTCTTCGTGCGTTCGAGAAGCTCCATGGTTTCCTTTTCGCTGAGCACCTTAAGCTTGGAGGTGTTCACCCCGCTGATTTCGACCTTGCTGTAATACATTCAATCACATCCTGACAACTTGTGTTAAAAAAAGTATTGTCAGCAGCGTTTCTTTTATTCTGAAGCTGTCAATGCAATTATTGGAAGAGATACTATTATAATAGGTTTAAATGTACAAAATAAGCCAAGACTAACCGATATAAACATAATTGTGGTTTTTTTATACAATTTCGTAAAAAAATACTTGATAGATTATGCAAAACATGATATAATAAAACGAAATGGAACTTAGAAATGGAAGGAACACAACTATGGCAAAAATTGCAGTTCTCGGTTATGGCGTTGTCGGATCCGGCACGGTAGAGGTTTTTTACAAAAATAAAGAAAGCCTTGAAAAGAAAGCGGGTCAGGAGTTAGACATAAAGTACATTCTTGACATCAGAGATTTTCCTGACAGCCCTTACGCCGATAAATTCACAAAGGATTTTGAAGTAATTCTCAACGACCCTGAGGTTACAATTATTGCCGAAGTAATCGGCGGAGTTAAGTTCTCATACGACTATGTAAAACGCAGTCTGCTTGCAGGCAAAAGCGTTGTTACATCAAACAAGGAGCTTGTTGCAACTCACGGCGCTGAGCTTTTAAAGGACGCTCACGCAAACAATGTAAACTTCTTCTTTGAAGCAAGCGTTGGCGGCGGTATTCCGATTATCAGACCGCTTCACCAGTGCCTTGCCGCAAACGAAATAGATGAAATAGCAGGTATTCTCAACGGTACAACTAACTTTATCCTCACAAAGATGATAAAGGACGGAATGGGCTTTGACGAGGCGCTGAAAATTGCGCAGAAGCTGGGCTATGCCGAAAGCAATCCTGCCGCTGACGTTGAAGGCGTTGACGCTTGCAGAAAAATCTGCATTCTCGCGTCACTGGCGTTTGGTAAGCACGTTTACCCTGACAATGTTCACACGGAAGGCATTACAAAAATCACTCTTGAGGACGTTGAATACTGCGAAAGCTGGGGCGGCGCAATCAAGCTTATCGGTTGGGCTTCCCGCAGAGAAAACGATAAAATTGCAATCATGGTTTGCCCTGCGTTCATCAAGAACGACAGTCAGCTTGCAGGCGTAAACGATGTATTTAACGCAATCCTTGTAAGAGGCGACGCAACAGGCGACGTTGTATTCTACGGCAAGGGTGCGGGCAAGCTCCCGACAGCAAGCGCAGTCGTATCCGACATTATCATTGCCGCAAAGATGAACGACAGCAGCAAATCCCTTTATTGGGACGACGCTCCGCAGGACTTCGTTATGGATTACAAGACCATTGACGATAGGTTCTACGTTCGCGCAAAGGGCGATACTGCGGCTATCAAGGCTAAAGCAAACGAGCTGTTCGGCGATGTTGAGTTCCTTTCAAGACCGACTGCCGACGATGAAATCGCATTTATTACAGGCATGGTAAACGAAGCCGCTTTCGCAGACAAGCTTGCTGAGCTGAGTAAAACAGCAGAAGTTCTCGGTAATATTCGTGTGCTTGATTATTGATTTATTATAAATAGGAAAGGATATACTTATGAGTGAAGTTACACCAAAGTATAAGCGAATCCTGCTGAAGCTCAGCGGTGAAGCGCTTGCAGGAGATAAAAAAACAGGTCTTGATATGCCAACAATTGAAAATATCTGTAAAAGCATTAAGAAGTGCTACGACGCAGGTGTTCAGGTTGGTATTGTGGTTGGCGGCGGTAACTTCTGGAGAGGCCGCTCCAGCGAAAATATGGACAGAGTCAGAGCCGACCACATCGGTATGCTCGCTACAACCATGAACGCGCTTGCGGTTGCGGACGTTCTTGAGGGAATGGGCTGTGATGTACGCGTTCAGACTGCCATTGTAATGCAGCAGATTGCAGAGCCATATATCAGGCAGAAAGCAATCCGCCACCTTGAAAAGGGAAGAATCGTTATTTTCGGCTGCGGCACAGGCAGTCCGTTCTTCTCAACAGATTCAGCTGCGTCGCTGAGAGCGGCTGAAATTGACGCCGACATTCTGCTTAAGGCGACAATGGTTGACGGCGTTTATGACAAGGATCCGCTCAAATTTGACGACGCAGTCAAGTATGAGCACCTCAAGCATAAGGACATTCTTGTCGGCGGTCTGCGCGTTCTGGACGGAACAGCTGCCGCAATGTGCATTGACAACAACATTCCGCTTATCGTATTCGACCTGCACAGACCTGACAATATTTATGACGCGGTTATGGGCGAAAAAGTCGGTACAATGGTAAACAATCAGAACTAATTGATTTGAAAGGAAAAACATCATGAAGGAAACATTAAACGCTGCAAAGGAAAAAATGGAAAAGTGCCTTGCGTCATTAAACCACGAATTCTCCACAATCAGAGCAGGCAGAGCTAACCCTGCCGTTTTAGATAAGATTCAGGTTGATTACTACGGAGCACCGACGCCGATTAACGCAATGGCTGCTGTATCCGTTGCTGAAGCAAGAATTCTTGTAATCACACCTTGGGACGCAACCTCCCTTAAGTCAATTGAAAAGGCTATTCTTGCCAGCGACATCGGAATCACTCCTACAAACGATGGCAAGGCGCTGCGTATCGTTTTCCCGCAGCTTACCGAGGAACGCAGAAAAGAACTTGTTAAGCAGATCAAAAACTATGGTGAAGAGGCAAAGGTAACAGTAAGAAATATCCGCCGCGACGCTATGGATAAGTACAAGGCAATGAAGAAGAACAGCGAAATCACAGAGGACGATTTAAAGACCTGTGAAAAGAATGTTCAGGATGTTACAGACAAGTATGTTGAAAAAATCGACGCTTGCTGTGCTGACAAGGAAAAGGAAATCATGACAATCTAAGGTCATGACCGGTATGACTGATAAAAATTTACTTCCCGTCCATGTGGGAATAATCATGGACGGAAACGGCAGATGGGCGCAGAAACGCGGATTGCCGAGAAAAGCAGGTCACGCTCAGGGCGCAAAGGTATTCAAACGCTGCGTTGACGATTGCCGTGATTTAGGAATAAAGTGCGTAACTTTTTATGCCTTTTCTACCGAAAACTGGAAAAGACCAAAGGAAGAAGTTGACGCGCTGATGAAGCTGCTTGACGATTACCTTGACGATATTCGAAAAATGTCGCAGAAAAATACAAAGTTGCTTTTTTTAGGCGACATGAGTGCATTTTCTGAGAAGCTTCAGAGAAAAATAAAGGAAACAGAGGAAATTTCCGCAGGTAATACGGGAATGACCTTGTGCATTGCCATCAATTATGGCGGACGCGATGAAATTGTCCATGCTGCACGCAGAATTGCAGCAGACGCGGTAAACGGCAGTGTTTCCCCGGAAGAAATCGATGAAAGGCTTTTTGAAAATTACCTTTATACAAAAGGTCTGCCTGATGTTGACGTGATAATCCGTCCAAGCGGCGAAATGCGCACATCAAACTTTATGATATGGCAGGCGGCTTATGCCGAATTTATCTCCATGGACGTACTTTGGCCCGATTTCAAGAAATCCGACCTTGAAAAAGCAATTGAAGAGTATGCCCGCAGAAACCGCCGCTTTGGCGGAATATAACACAAAAGGAACTTAATTATGGCGAAACGTTTAATCTCAGCTGCAATTGCAATTCCGCTCGGAATACTTGTGCTATACATTGACAATATTTACCTGCTTACAGGGGTAATGTCTGCGCTTTCGGTACTTGCAACATACGAAATTTTTGTTGCAACAAAGTACCTCAAAAACATTCCGGTAACAATTGTCAGCTTTGCCTTTGTAGCTTTTGTTCCGTTTGCGTTCATAATCCAGCCTATTCGTGAACAAATACCTTATGTGTGTCTGGCATTTTTGTTTACTTTGTTCATAATAATGATTTTTATGCACGAAAAAGTGAAGTTTGAGCAGGTAGCATTAGTTGCATTCATTTCAGTCTGCATTCCTCTTGCCATGAGCTCATTGGCGTTCACAAGAATCACATTCAGTGAACACGGTATTTTCTACGTTGTTTTCATACTCGTTGCCGCGTGGATTGGCGACGCGGGAGCTTACTTCATCGGAACCTTCTTCGGTAAACACAAAATGGCGCCGACAATCAGCCCCAAAAAGTCATGGGAAGGCTTCTTCGGCGGTGTTGTTACATCCGGAGTTTTCGGAATCCTGCTCGGACTGGGCTACGAATGGCTCGATTACCTTACAACAGGAGCTCATCATTTTACCGTGAATATCTGGTTCTTGTTTGTAATTTCACTAATCTGTGCGGTGCTTGGCGTAATAGGAGATTTTTCCGCTTCAATACTCAAGCGTCAGTGCATGGTCAAGGACTTCGGCCATATTCTTCCCGGTCACGGCGGAGTGCTTGACAGATTTGACAGCGTGCTTTTCGTTGCGCCGTTCGTTTATCTTGTATTAAAAATTTACGAACCTGTCAGCGCTATTATTTAAGGAGGCTATAATGTCGGGATAATCTCTCGGCATTATTTTAATTTATGAAAAATTTGGTTTTGCTTGGTTCAACCGGATCAATAGGCACACAGACATTAGACGTTGCTCGTCTGCATAATATGAAAATAAAGGCGCTTTCCGCCAATACAAACGCAAAGCTGCTTGAACAGCAGGCAAGAGAGTTCAAACCGGAGGCAGTGTGCATATTTGATGAAAATATGAACAAAGATATGAAAGTACGCCTTGCTGATACAAATATAAAGGTGCTGTCGGGAATGAACGGTCTTTGTGAATTGGCGCAGATGAACTGCGACATGGTTGTAAACTCCGTTGTCGGAATGGTGGGGCTGCGTCCTACAATTGCAGCAATAGAAGCAGGCAATCCCCTTGCCCTTGCGAATAAGGAAACTCTGGTTGTGGGCGGAGAAATCGTAATGAAGCTTGCAAAGGAAAAAGGCGTGAAAATTGTCCCAATTGACAGTGAACACTCTGCAATTTTTCAATGTCTTATGGGAAATGAACAAAACAAAATCAAAAAAATACTGCTTACAGCGTCCGGCGGTCCTTTTTTCGGATACACAAACGAAATGCTCAGAAATGTAACCAAGGAGCAGGCACTCAAGCACCCCAACTGGACAATGGGCAGAAAAATCACAATTGACAGCGCCACCCTGATGAATAAAGGACTTGAGCTGATAGAGGCTGTGTGGCTGTTTAATGTTGCGCCTGAGCAGGTGCAGATAGTTGTTCACAGGCAAAGCGTAATTCATTCGGCAGTTGAGTACGAGGACGGGTCGATTATTGCGCAGCTTGGCGTTCCTAATATGAGAACTCCTATACAGTTTGCACTAACTTATCCCTATCGCTATTCTTCTCCGTCAGAATCTCTTGACCTGTTCAAAATCGGTTCGTTCACATTTGACAAGGCAGATGAACAAACTTTTAAATGCCTAAGCGCCGCCAAAAAAGCTATTTCGACCGGAGGTAACGCCTGCTGTATTCTAAACAGCGCAAACGAAGCCTGCGTTGATTTGTTTCTGCGCGATAAAATCAGCTTCTGCGAAATAGGCGAATTAGTTTCTGAAGCGCTTGAAAACGTGAATAAAACTGCCGAGATTTCACTGGATATTATCCTTGAAACCGAGAGGCTGACAAGAGAATTTGTTCATGCAAAGGCAAAATGATGAACAAAATTCACAGGAAGGATTGAATATATGTCAATTGTTATTGCAATTATTGCGTTCTGCGTAATCATTCTTATACACGAGTTCGGTCACTTTTTTGTCGCCAAGGCATTCGGCATGAAGGTTACTGAATTTGCTATCGGAATGGGGCCTACGCTGCTGAGAAAAAGGGGAAAGGAAACGGTTTACTGTCTTAAACTTATTCCAATGGGCGGTTCCTGCTCGTTAGGCGAGGACGAGGACAGTGACGACCCGCGCTCCTTCAGAAACAAGCCGGTCTGGCAGCGTATGCTGGTTATCGTTGCAGGCGCGGTTATGAACCTTATACTTGGCTTTGTAGTGTGCATTTTTGCAGTAATTGCAGGCGGCGACATAACAACTACCACCATTGCGGAATTCAAGGATAACGCCGTTTCCAGCTCGCAGCTTATGGTGAACGATGAAATCGTTTCAATCAACGGCATGAGTATTTGGACTTCAATGGACATTTCCTACTGCTTCCAGAATCAGCTTGCAGCGCTGTCAGACGATGCAAAAAGCGTTTCGTACAACTTTGTTGTCAAGCGTGACGGCAAGCTTGTTGAGCTTGACAATGTAACATTCTCCCTCAATCAGAGCCCTGACGCAACTAACGGCATGATTGTGGATTTCTATGTGTATCCGCAGAAGCCGAATTTCTTTAATACCATTGAAACTGCCTTTAAAACCTCCCTTACCGAGGGCAGACTTATTTGGATAACATTTATCGACTTCCTCAAGGGAACCTATGGAATCAACGACCTTTCAGGTCCGATCGGCGTTGTTGATTCAATCGGAAAGGTGGCTGCAATAAGCCTTAACAGCCTATTCCTGATGATTGCTTTCATTTCAATAAACGTGGGAATTTTCAATTTGCTTCCTATTCCCGCTCTGGACGGCGCAAGGTTTGTGTTCCTGCTTATCGAGGCGATCAGAAGAAAGCCGATAAAGCCCGAACACGAGGGAATGGTGCATTTTGTCGGACTTTGCGCGCTGTTCCTGCTGTTCATAATCGTTACCTTCAACGACATTGTGCGAATTTTCACCGGAGGCTGATATGAGTAAAAAACAAGTTAAGGTCGGAGGAATTACCCTTGGCGACGGCAGAATTTATGTGCAGTCAATGCTTAACGTTCACGCTGATGACGTGGAGGGCTGCGTTGCACAGGCAAAACGCCTTGAAAAGGCAGGCTGTCAGATAATACGAACAGCTGTACCAACGCTGAAAAATGTTAATCTGATTGAAGCGCTGAAAAAAGCTGTCAGTGTTCCGATTGTTGCCGATATTCACTTTGATTATCGCATTGCGGTCGCCTGCGCTGAAGCGGGAGTTGACAAAATCCGCATAAACCCGGGAAATATCGGCACTGACGATAAGGTTAAAGCAGTCGTTGACGCCTGCAAAGCAAGGAACATTCCAATCAGAATAGGCGTTAATTCAGGCTCACTTGAAAAGCAGCTTCTCGAAAAATACGGCTCTCCAACACCTGAGGCTTTGGTTGAAAGCGCACTCGGACACGTTGCAATTCTCAACAGACTTGATTTCGACGATATAGTTATTTCAATAAAATCTTCAAGCGTACCACTTACCATAAAAGCCTACCGACTGCTTGCGGAAAAATGCGATTATCCGCTTCATGTAGGCGTTACCGAAGCCGGCACGGAGCGCATGGGCATTATAAAATCAGCAATGGGAATCGGTTCGTTGCTATGCGACGGAATAGGGGACACTATACGCGTGTCGCTCACTGCCGACCCAGTGCGGGAGGTGTTAGCTGCGCAGGATATTCTTAAGGCGGCAGGCCTTGGACGCGGCGTTGAGATCGTGTCCTGCCCAACCTGCGGCAGAACAAAAATTGACCTTATCGGTCTTGCGGAACAGGTTGAAAATGCGACCCGACACATTGATAAAAACATAAAAATTGCGGTTATGGGCTGCATTGTAAACGGTCCGGGAGAGGCAAGAGAAGCCGACATCGGAATTGCAGGCGGCGACGGACAAGGCCTTATTTTCAAACAAGGCAAGATAATAAAAAAGGTTTCCGAGGATCAATTGCTCAGCGAGCTTTTGCTTGAAATCGAACAGCTATAACGGAAGGATAATTAAATGGCAGCCATTCTGAAAAATTTATTCGGCAGCTTGGAATTGGACGAAAAGGTGGGAAACGCAAGAATCCCACAGCTTATACATAACGAAAAAGAAAACAGCATTTTGTTTCAGCTTGAATCGGACGAGCTTATCGGCGCGGACGCTCTTATTGAAACATCATCAAAAATAAAACAGCTGCTTGGTTTAAGCTCGGTCAGCATTTACCCGAAATACCCAACCGAGCTTTTTTCCGCAGACTGCATTATTGATATAGTTAAGCTGCTGCGTGAAAAATTCGGCGTGATAAACGGATTCATGGACGGCTGTTCAATAAAACAAAACGGCGAAACGTTCGAGATTGTATTGACAAACGGCGGCAGAGATTTGCTTTTGCAGGAGAAAATCGACAGGGAAATTTCCAAATTTGCAAAGGGCATTTTCGGCGTAACGATTAACGTTGAATTCACGGGAGTTACCGAAAACAGCATTGAGGAACACAACAACAAGCTGAAAGCGGAAATGCCGAAAACTACGGTCGTTATCGGAAGAACTCCGCCTCCTGAGCAAAAGCCGCAGCGTGAGTTTTCAAGCGGCAGCTATAACAGCTTCGGCGGCGGTCAGGGAGATGCGCCTAAGAAAAAGACGTTTTCAAGAGGTCCTGAGGTGCTGAAGGCGCCGCAGAATATGAAGCTGATGTTCAGCTCCAGCCATTTCAGCGATGAAGCGGATTTATACATGGGCAAGCCAATTAACGAACCGCCTATGGAAATGGCTGACTTAAACAGCGATATGGACGATGTGACGCTGTGGGGACAGGTGTTCAACGTTGAATCAAAGACCATAAAGAATGATGAATTTACCATATTTATGGTCAGCTTTACCGATTTAACTTCATCTCAGATAATGAAGATTTTCACCCGAACAGAAAAAGCTGACAGCTACAAGTTTATCAAGCCTGGTATTTCGATTCTCATAAACGGAGCAGCAAAGTTTGACAGCTTTGAAAAGTGTATACTCGTTGAGCCAAGGTCGATTATGCTTGTTAAAACCTCCGCAAAAAAGGATACTGCCCCCGAAAAGCGAGTTGAACTGCATCTTCATACGAATATGTCGGATATGGACGCGGTAACGCCGCCTGCCGACTTGGTAAATCAGGCGTTCAAGTGGGGGCATAAAGCCGTTGCGATAACCGACCACGGCAATGTTCAGGCATATCCGGAAGCCATGAACACATGGGACAAAATCAAGAAAAACAACCCCGATTCCGATTTCAAGGTAATTTACGGAATGGAGGCTTATTTCGTAAACGACGGCGAGTCGCTGATTGAGGGCTGCACGAACCGTTCAATAAATCAGGACATTATTGTTTTCGATATTGAAACAACGGGACTTTCTCACACCACCGAGCGAATTACAGAAATCGGCGCGGTTAAGCTCCGCAATTTGGAGGTTGTGGAGGAATTCGGCACTTTCGTTAATCCCGAAAAGCCAATCCCCGAAAATATCAGCGAGCTTACGGGAATTACCGACGATATGGTCGCAGACGCGCCGTCGGAAAAAGACGCACTGGAAAAATTCATTTCATTCTGCGGCAGCGCGCCTTTGGTTGCGCACAATGCAAGCTTTGATACGTCCTTTATCAGAGCGGCTGCGGAGCGGTGCGGAATTTCGTTCAGCTTTAATTCAGTTGACACGCTGCCGCTTTGCAGAGCTGCCATTCCAAACAAAAAGAAGTACACCCTTGACGCAGTTGCGGAATATTACAAGCTTGGCGATTTTAACCATCACCGCGCAATTGACGACGCGAAAATGCTGGGCGAAATTTTCGTCCGTATTATCGCAGACTGCCGCAAGGGCAGGGCGATTGAAAAATGGGGCGACCTTAACATTTCCCTTGGCAACACCGACGTCAAGAAAATGCCGTACTATCATCAGATTATACTTGTCAAAAACCAGATTGGTCTTAAAAACCTGTACAAGCTGATTTCATTCTCCAACCTTAACTATTATTTCAAGAAGCCGCGTATTCCGCTTTCAGAGCTGAAAAATCACCGCGAGGGACTGATAATCGGCAGTGCCTGCGAGGCGGGCGAGCTGTTCAGAGCAATACTCAAAGGTGCTCCCGAGGAAAAAATCGAGGAAATTGCACGTTTTTACGATTACCTTGAAATTCAGCCGATTGGCAACAATCAGTTCCTTGTCCGTAAGGGCGAGGTTGCCAACGAGGAGGGTCTGCGTGACCTTAACAGAAAAATCGTTGCACTCGGTGAAAAGCTGAACATACCTGTTGTTGCAACCTGCGACGTGCATTTTATGCGAAAGGAAGACAGCGTTTTCAGAGAAATTCTTCAGGCAGGACAAGGCTACACCGATTCAGGCGCGCAGGCTCCGCTTTATCTGCGTACAACCGATGAAATGCTGGAGGAATTTGCATATCTGGGCGAGGAAAAGGCATATGAGGTTGTTGTCAAAAACCCGAACATGATTGCAGATTGGGTTGAGCGCTTACGACCAATTCCGAACGGTACATACACCCCGTTTATTGAGGGTGCGGAGGAAGAATTGCAGCAGCTTTGCTGGGACAGAGCACACGCGTGGTATGGCGACGAGCTTCCTGAGCTTGTTGAAACAAGACTTAACAAGGAGCTTAACTCCATTATAAAATACGGTTTCTCGGTGCTTTACATGATTGCTCAGAAGCTGGTTGCTTTCTCTGAGAAAAACGGCTATCTGGTTGGTTCGAGAGGTTCGGTTGGTTCGTCCTTCGTTGCAATAATGTCGGGAATTTCTGAGGTTAATCCGCTGCCGCCGCATTATCGCTGCCCTAAGTGCAGACACAACGAATTTATAACGGACGGTTCTATCGGCTCCGGCTTTGACCTGCCGCAGAAGAACTGCCCTGAGTGCGGAACGGACATGATAAGGGACGGACATGATATTCCTTTCGAAACGTTCCTCGGATTTAAGGGCGACAAATCACCTGATATTGACCTTAACTTCTCAGGCGAAGTGCAGGGAAAGGTTCACCATTACACAGAAGAACTGTTCGGTAAGGATCACGTTTTCAAGGCGGGTACAATCTCAGCCGTTCAGGAAAAAACCGCCTACGGATTTGTAAAAAAATGGCTTGAGGAAAGGGGACTTACCGCCAACAGAGCGGAAATGGATCGACTTTCAAAGGGCTGCACAGGCGTAAAGAGAACCACCTCTCAGCACCCCGGCGGAATGGTCGTTGTTCCGAACAATTATGAAGTTTATGACTTTTCGCCTGTTCAGCGTCCTGCCGACGACGCAACAAAGGATATTATCACGACCCACTTTGACTTCCATGCACTGCACGATACTATTTTAAAGCTGGACGAGCTTGGACACGATGTGCCGACTCTTTACCGCCACCTTGAGGATATGACCGGCGTAAAAATTGCCGACGTATCAACCTCAGACCCAAAGGTAATGAGCCTGTTTACATCAACCGAAGCCCTTGGCATTTCCGCCGAGGATTTGGGCGTTCACTGCGGCACCTACGGACTGCCGGAATTTGGCACCAACTTTGTAATGGGAATGCTCAAGGACGCGCAGCCTAAAACCTTCTCCGATCTGCTCCAGATTTCGGGACTTTCACACGGTACCGACGTATGGCTGGGCAATGCGAAGGACCTTATCTCCAACGGCACCTGCACTATCAGCGAGGTTATAGGTACCCGTGACGACATTATGGTTTATCTGATGCACAAGGGCGTTGAACCGGGACTTGCATTCAAAATAATGGAAATCACCCGTAAGGGCAACGCGTCAAAGCTCTTTGACGACAACATCAAGCAGGCGTTCAAGGAAAACAATGTTCCCGACTGGTATTACGAAAGCTGCCTTAAAATCAAGTATATGTTCCCGAAAGCTCATGCCGCCGCTTATGTAACCGGCGCGGTAAAGCTTGGCTGGTACAAGGTGCATTACCCCTCCGAGTTCTACGCGGCAATTCTAACAAAGCACACGGAAAATATTGACGTTCCTACCGTGCTTGAAGGAAAAGACGCGGTTAAGAGAAAAATGCAGGCAATTCAGGCAAACAACGAAGCAAGCGGCAAGGAAAAGGGTATGCTTGAAGCGTTCTATCTGATTTACGAAATGATGCTGCGCGGAATAAAGTTCCTGCCTGTTCACTATGAAAAATCGGACGCAACACGTTACCGCATTGAAAACGGCGACCTGCGTCTGCCGTTCTTAGCAATTGACGGCTGCGGCGAAAGTGCGGCTATCAAAATCAAAGAAACTATTGACAAGCGTGAATTTATCAGCATTGACGACATTCAGCATCAGGCGTCCATCAACACCTCCGTTATGGAAAAGCTTAAGGAAATGGGCGTTTTCGAGGGACTTCCGCAGTCTGCTCAGGTTTCATTTTTTGATTTTTAATGTAAGCCACAAAACCGTCGAGTTATCAACAGCGGTTTTTGTGGAGAATTACAAAATTGGAATATTGTGTTGACATTCTTGTTATAATATGTTACCATATTACCATAGTAGCACACTAAAGTATATGACAGGACAAAATATATGAAAAGATACGATTTACTTACCCCCGAGGGTACAAGGGATTTATTGTTTGACGAATGTGCGGCAAGACGTATTGTTGAAGAACGTCTGCGCAAAATTTTCACAGCTTACGGCTATTCGGAGGTTATCACCCCCGGACTTGAGTTTTATGATGTGTTCAATATGAAAGCCCGTTTTTTCGCTCAGGAAAGTATGTATAAGCTGACTGACGGCAAAGGCAGACTTATGGTAATGCGTCCCGATTCAACAATGCCGATTGCGCGAGTGGTTTCTACAAGACTTCGCGATGAAGTTTTTCCGCTGAAGCTTTTTTACAGTCAGAGCGTTTATCGTGTAAATCCGAAAAACAGTGCGCGCGATGATGAAATCTTTCAGAGCGGAATCGAAATTATCGGCGGCGATGTAAGGCGTTCCGACCTTGAAGCCCTTTCAATTGCAATTGACGTGCTTAAAACCTGCGACGCTGACGATTTCCGCTTTGAAATAGGCGACAGCGCATTCTTTAAAATTCTCGTTTCAAAGCTTGAATGCGACGAGGACGAGGCGGAGGACATAAGAGTTCTGGTGGAAACAAAGAACTATCCCGCCCTTTCAGAAAAACTGGAAGCCTACGGCGATATTGAAGCCGTAAGAATGTTAAAGGCTTTACCGCTGCTTTTCGGCGGCGCAGAGGTTTTTGAACAGGCTGAAAAGATTTTTACAGACAGTAAAACACTTGACGTGCTTGCTGATTTAAAGCAGGTATATGACGATATGTGCAGGCTTGGCGTTGCGGATAAGCTTACCGTTGATTTGGGTATGGCAAACAAAACCGACTACTACACCGGTATTGTGTTCAAAGGCTATGCCGAGGGGTACGGAATGCCTATTTTATCGGGCGGACGCTATGATACGCTGCTCAGCGATTTCGGCGAGGATACACCTGCCACCGGTTTTGGCGTAAACGTGAACGCTGCGGCAAACGCACTGCTGAAAAAACAGAAAAGCCTTATGAAAAAAGCAGATGTTCTTGTTTTTGCAAAAGATGAACATTATACTGACAGTATAAAACATTGCAGAAAGCTCATTAACGAAGGACTTATAATCGACAATGCTGTTATTGCAGATATTGACGAGGCCTGCGAATATGCCAGAGCAAAAGGCATAAAAAGAATCGACATCGTGGGCGACGAAATTGATACTATAAATATATGAGGTTTTGCAATGAACGAGAATAAAACGCTTAGAATCGCTCTTACAAAGGGCAGACTTGAAAAGGACACGGTTGGTCTTTTTGAAAAAATGGGATTTGACGTTACCGAGCTTAAGGAAAAGGGCAGACGCCTTATTCTGACAATTCTGGAGCAGAACATCGAGGTAGTGCTTGCTAAAGCCGCCGACGTTATTACATACGTTGAACACGGCGTTTGCGACATTGGCGTTGTCGGCAAGGACACCATTATGGAGCACGGCGGCAAATACTTTGAGATAATGGATCTTGGCTTCGGAAGGTGCAAGTTTGCTCTTGCAGGCAAAAAAGGCGGCAATTTCTACGAGGGCTACGGCGTCAAGACCGTTGCAACTAAGTACACCAACGTTACAAGAAACTGGTTTGAAAGCAAGGGAATGGACGTTGATATTGTAAAAATCGAAGGTTCGGTTGAGCTTGCTCCTCTGGTTGGATTGGCAGACGGCATTGTAGATATAGTTGAAACCGGTACAACGCTGAAAGAAAACGGACTTGAGGTTTTCGAGGACGTTGCTCCGATTTCAGCAAGACTTATCGTAAACACGGTAAGCATGAAGCTGAAAAAGGAACGTATTGACACACTGACATCACTAATGCAGAAAACATTAGGCTGCTGAAAGGATATATCATGATAAAGACAATTTATGCAGACGGAAGCGAAAAAGCATTTCTCAAGGAAGTTGAAAAGCGCGCAAGTCAGACAAACAGCGATGTTGAGAAAATTGTAAAGGAAATCATCGCGGACGTAAAGGAAAACGGCGACAAGGCGGTAAAGGAATACACCGCCAAGTTTGACTGCCCGAATATGGAGTATTACAGAGTTCCGGACGAGCTGATTCAGGACGCACTGTCAGAGGCTGACAAGGACTTTGTTGACGCGCTGCTTAACTGCGTCGAAAATATCACCGCGTATCATCAGAAGCAAAAGCAGAACGGTTACATGATGACCAACGAAAACGGCACAATTATCGGTCAGCGTGTGCGCGGACTGGACAGAGTCGGCTTATATGTGCCCGGCGGCACGGCTGCTTATCCCTCATCGGTTCTGATGAACGCAATCCCTGCCAAAATCGCAGGCGTAAAGGAAATTATCATGGTAACACCTCCGCTTAAGGACGGTACGCCCAATAAGGATATTCTTGTTGCTGCCGCTCTCTGCGGAGTTGACAAGGTATTTATGTGCGGCGGCGCGCAGGCAGTTGCAGCTCTTGCATACGGTACTGAGGAAATCCCGAAGGTTTCCAAAATCGTAGGTCCCGGCAACATTTTCGTTGCGACAGCTAAGAAGCTGCTTTACGGTATTGTTGATATTGATATGATCGCAGGACCAAGCGAAATCCTCGTAGTTGCAGACGACACGGCAAACCCGAAGTATCTTGCCGCAGACCTTATGTCGCAGGCTGAGCACGATAAGCTCGCAAGCGCAATTCTTATCACAACCAGCGAGCGTATCGCCAAGGAAACGGAAGCGGAGCTTGAAAGACAGGTCAAGACTCTTTCCCGCGAGGAAATTATCCGTTATTCACTGGAAAATTACGGCGCAATCATTATTGCTGACAATATGTATCAGGCTTGCGATATTGCAAACGCACTTGCTCCCGAGCACCTTGAAGTTGTTGCTGAAAATCCGCTTGAATACATAGGCAGACTGGACAACGTGGGCTCGCTGTTCTTGGGTCAGTATTCGCCTGAACCGCTGGGCGATTACTTTGCAGGTCCTAACCATGTTCTCCCGACAAGCGGCACAGCGCGTTTCTTCTCGCCGCTGTCCGTTGATTCTTTTATCAAGAAGTCAAGCTACATCTACTATACAAAGCAGGCGCTTGCTAACGCTGCCGACGACATTATACTGGTTGCAGAGCGTGAAAAGCTCACTGCGCACGCAAACTCCATCAGAGTAAGAGTAGAAGACTGATCGGAAGGATAACACAATGTACAAATTAACAGAAAAGCTCCGTAATCTTACTCCATACGACCCGATTACGGGAGAATACAAAATCCGTCTTGACGCCAACGAAAGCTTTTTAAAGCTTTCCGACGAGGAAGTCAAGGCGGCTATGACAGGACTTGACCTGAACCGTTATCCCGACCCTTATGCAGCCGAGGTTATCAGGGCTTACGCTGCCGTTTACAGCATAAATCCCGCCCTTATCACAGCGGGCAACGGCTCGGACGAGCTTATCAGCATCATCACCGCCTGCTTTCTTGAAAAAGGGGACAAGGTGCTTTGCTTTACTCCCGATTTTTCAATGTACAGCTTCTATCCATATCTTTACGAGCTTGACGTTGAGGTAATGAAGAAAAACGAGGATCTGACAATTGACGTGGATTCGGCAATCGAATATGCGAATGCGAAAAATGTTAAATGCATTATGTTTTCAAATCCGTGCAACCCTACATCGGTGGGTCTTGAAAAAGCCGAAGTTATCAGGCTGATTAAGGGCGTTAAGGCGCTTGTGGTTCTTGATGAAGCGTATATGGATTTCTGGGGACAGGAAAACTCGCTGCTTAAGGAAATTGAGCAGTACGATAACGTTATTATACTAAAGACCTGCTCGAAGGCGCTGTCAATGGCCGGGTTAAGACTTGGCTTTGCAATCGGTTCTCCCGATATTACAAGAGCAATGAGAGCGGCGAAATCTCCTTACAACGTCAACTCCCTCACACAGGCTCTTGCAGCATATGCGCTTAAGGACAAAACAGCTGTAATGGGCAGAATTGACGCTATCAAAAGGTCAATCAAGGAGCTTTACGCAGAGGTTACTGCGCTTAATCTGCCTTATGTTGAGAAGATATACAAGCCTGTAACCAACTTCCTGTTTATAAAGACAGACAAGGCAAAGGAAATCTACGAATTTATGCTTGCCAACTCAATCGCAATCAGATTCATGGGCGAATACATCAGAATTACCTGCGGAACCGAGGAAGAAAACAAGGCGGTTGTGGAGGTTCTGAAAAAATTCGGAAAGTAAAGGAGCTTTTATGAGAACAGCTGAAATTTCCCGCAGCACAAAGGAAACACAGATAGCCGTAAAGCTTGATCTTGACAGCGGCGGAAAGGTGAATATCAATTCAGGCATTGGTTTTTTCGACCATATGCTGACTGCTCTTGCGGTTCACGGCGGATTCAGCCTTGACGTACAGTGCAAAGGCGACTTGTATGTTGACGGTCATCACAGCGTAGAGGATATAGGTATCGTGCTTGGCTTGGCGTTCAAGGAAGCGCTTGGCGACAAGTCGGGAATTATGCGATACGGCACTGCGTCTATTCCGATGGACGAGGCGCTTGGCTGGTGCTGCCTTGACATAAGCGCAAGACCTTTTCTTGTGTTTATGGCTGAGTTCAAAAACGAACGTATCGGCGAATTTGAAACCTGCCTTGTTGAGGAATTTATGCGCGCGTTTGCATTCAATGCAGGTATCACGCTGCATATTAAGGCAGAATACGGAACAAACGATCACCACAAGGTCGAAGCAATGTTCAAGGCGCTTGCTTACGCATTAAAGCAGGCGGTAAAGAAAAACGAAACGGGTGCAGCTATTTCAACAAAAGGAACACTTTAAAATGATTGTTATTATCGACTACGGAGCAGGTAATTTGTTCAGCGTTCAGAATGCGCTGAATTACCTTGGGTTAGAAAACAAAATATCAAAAAATAAGGACGAAATCCGCTCGGCAGACGCACTTATCCTCCCCGGAGTGGGAGCGTTTCCTGACGCAATGAGAATGCTCGGCGAGGGCGGACTTACCGAGATTGTTAAGGCTGAGGCAAGAAAAAAACCGTTTTTAGGAATTTGTCTGGGAATGCAGATGCTGTTCGATAAAAGCTATGAGTACGGCGAAACGGCAGGTCTTGGACTTATAAACGGTTCGGTTGAGCTGATGAAGCCGGAGGGCAATCTGGCAATTCCGCAGATGGGCTGGAATAAGCTTGAAACCAACGTGAAATGCCCGCTGTTAAACGGCGTGGAAGGGGAATACGTCTATTTCGTTCACTCGTTTGCGGCAGTTACTCCAAGCGAAAACGTTGCGGCGTACTGCGATTACGGTGGAAAAGTTCCTGCGCTCTGTTTTAAGGACAACGTTTTCGGCTGCCAGTTTCACCCTGAAAAAAGCGGCGAGGCAGGGCTTAAGATATTGAAGAACTTTGCGGAACTGATTAAATAAACTGCATAAAAGAAATATTTTGCGCAGTTATAACAATTCCTGAACAGGAAGGAAAACAACTATGGTAATTTTACCTGCAATAGACATTAAGGACGGAAACTGCGTCCGTTTGTTCAAGGGCGATTACAGCACCGTGGAAAAGGTTGCCGACAGCTATATGGATACCGCAAGGGCTTTCGAAAAGGCAGGGGCGGAATGGATACACATGGTGGACCTTGACGGTGCAAAGGACGCTACTCAGCAGAACAAGGAAGTTTACATCGACGTTGCAAAAAGCACAAGGCTGAAAGTCGAGGTTGGCGGAGGAATCCGCTCCCTTGACACGGTGGAAATGTACCTATCAAACGGTATTTCCCGCGTAATAATCGGCTCTGCCGCCGTTAAAAATCCTCAGCTTGTAAAGGACGCTGTAAAGGAATACGGCGAAAGAATAGCGGTAGGCATTGACGCCAAGAAGGGCTATGTTGCAACCGAGGGCTGGCTTGAAACCAGCAATATTTATTACATAGACTTAGCTGTCGAAATGTGCAGTGCGGGAGTCAAATACTTCATCTTCACCGATATTGACAAGGACGGAACTTTAAGCCGTCCGAACCACTATAAAACAAAAGCGCTTCAGGACAAGCTTGCTTCAATGGGCGGAAACGTCATTGCAAGCGGCGGAATAAAGACCATAAACAATATAAAGACCCTTAAAAAGAACGGGATTTACGGTGCAATCTGCGGCAAGTCAATTTACAGCGGAAGCCTTGACCTTGCGCAGGCAATCAGGGTAAGCAGGTAGAAAAGGAGTTATTATGCTGGCTAAAAGAATTATCCCTTGCCTTGACGTAAGAAACGGCAAGGTTGTAAAGGGTGTAAATTTTGAGGGAATAAAGGAAGTCGGCGACCCTGTTGAATGTGCTAAGGAATACAACAGACAGGGTGCGGACGAGCTTGTTTTTTACGATATTACCGCTTCAGCAGAGGGCAGAGGTCTTATGCTT
>CAKSIR010000032.1 GCA_934462775.1 uncultured Ruminiclostridium sp. | reverse complement strand
GCTTATCATAAGCGGCTTTTACTATGCAGAAAGCGAGCCTGCACTTTTGTGCAGGCCCAAAATATATAACATTAAGAAAGAGAGCTTATTCAGCGGCTTCTTCTTCAACCGGCTGCGGGAACTCAATTCCCAGCTGGCTTTCAAGGTATGAGAACTTTTCCTCATAGCTTTCCAGTCTTTCTTCAAGCGCAGCCTTTTCCTTTTCGTTTGCAGCGTTAATCTTGCTTTGCGCGGAAAGATTGATTGTGTAAAGAGAAGCAGTAACAAATGCGAAAATGATGAGCGAAACTGTAACAGGGTTCAAGTAGCCCTTGCTTTCAGGCTTTTCGTTAAGAACAGCAGCGAATGGCGTCTTTGAAAGAGCCTTCTTTAACGCAAAATAAAGCGGAATCGAGATTACAATTGCGATAACTGCATTTACAGAAGAAGTGCCAAGCTTGCCTAAAACGTCAATCCAGGCAGTTTCAACTGCGTTGCCGAGAAGTAAGTCCGTTACGAAAGATTTGCCGAGGTAAAGGATTATGTAGGCGATCTGTCCGAAAATGGCGCCGATAAGAGCCTTTACAAATGAGTTCTTGATACCTGTGCGGTTTATCTTGCCTGCAACAAAGCCCATTGCAAACTTAGAAATGAATGTAAACGGTGCAGACGCAATGTAAACAGGATTTGTAAGGTCATATATGAACGAACCGATACCTGCTGCAAGACCGCCGTTCATTCCGCCGAGGAGCAAACCTGCGAGAATGCACATTGAGTTGCCGAGGTGAATACGCGAAATTCCCAAGAAAGTAGGAATCGGAATACTGATAAGCGACAATGCGAATGTGAGCGCTGCCATTAAACCTACCGTAACAATTTTAAGCAGCTTTGCGTTGGATTTTCTTTCCATAACATTTCCTTTCCGAGCCTTTTTAAGACCCGTACTCTTTTGTGAGTACCTTTGTTTTGTTGTTTCTAATTATACCCACATTTTCGCAATAATCAAATTCACACTTGCCCGCTATGAATTGAGGCAAAACTGTTAAATGCATACTATTCTGATTTTGTCTGTTGAAAAAACATTGTATATATTTAACAACAAACCAAACACCCGTGAATTCGCATAAACTCACGGGTGTTAATTTTAAACATATTGCAGTCTTAAAGTCGGATTTTTTTGTGCAAATAGCAGATTGATTATCCAAGCACCTTTTTTGCAATGTCCACCGATTCCTTTGCGTCCTTTGAATAGAAATCAGCGCCGATTTTCTCTGCATAATCGGGCGTCAGCACAGCGCCGCCAACCATAATCCTGCAATCAACATTGTTCTCGCGCAGCAGTTTTATGGTGTCCTCCATAGCTTTCAGCGTTGTAGTCATCAGCGCTGACAAGCCGACCAGCTTGACATTTTCTTTTATTGCGGTGTCAACGACCAGCTGCTCAGGCACGTCCTTGCCGAGGTCAATAACAGTGTAGCCGTAATTTTCAAGCAGCGTTTTTACAATATTCTTTCCGATGTCGTGAATATCGCCCTTTACCGTTGCTACAATGATTTTCCCTTTGCTTACGGGCGTGTTGTTGTCCTGAGCAAGCTTTGCCTTGATTACGTCAAAGCAAGCCTGCGCAACGCCTGCCGAAAGAATAAGCTGCGGCAGGAATATCTTGCCTGCTTCAAATTCGCTGCCTGTTTTGTCAAGAGCGGGAATAAGATGACCGTTGATAATCTCCATCGGGTCAACCGTTTCAAGCATTTCTCCTGTTATTCTTGCGCCGTCGTTTTTCAGTCCGTTTGCAATGGCGTATTCCAGCGTTATATCTGACTTAACAGCCGCCGCCTTTGGAGCGGCGCTGTCGCCGCTGTAATTTGCGATGTATTCCGTTGAATTTTTGTCAATGTTTGCAAGAAGCTTGTACGCTCTTACCGCGCCTGTCATTGACGCGACGTTAGGGTTGATAATAGGAAGGTCAAGCCCGTTTGTCAGCGCCATAGTTAAGAAGTTATGATTTACAAGCTCACGGTTAGGGAGTCCGAAGGAAATGTTTGATACGCCGAGAACCGTCCTTACTCCCAGCTTTTCCTTAACCATTTTAACAGCCTTCAGCGTTTCCATTACCGCCGCCTGTTCAGCTGAAGCAGTCAGCGTCAGACAGTCGATATAAACGTCCTCTCTGCGGATTCCGTATTCCGCTGCGCGCTTTACAATACGCTCCGCAATGGCGAAACGCTCCTCAGCCTTTTTGGGAATGCCGTTTTCGTCAAGGGTAAGACCAACCACCGCCGCGCCGTACTTCTTTACCATAGGCAGGATTGTTTCAAGGCTTTTTTCTTCGCCGTTTACCGAGTTTACAATGGGCTTGCCGTTATAAACCCGCAGACCCGCCTCGATTACCTCCGGAATGGTAGAGTCAATTTGCAGCGGAACGTCAACAACGCCCTGTAACGCCTTAATAACGCGCACCATCATCTCTTTCTCGTTAATTTCAGGAAGACCAACGTTTACGTCGAGAATATCGGCTCCTGCGTGCACCTGATCGATTGCCTGTCCCAAAATGTAGTCAATATCATTGTTTTTAAGCGCTTCCTTGAACAGCTTTTTGCCTGTGGGGTTAATGCGCTCGCCGATAATTCGTGGCTGAGTAATATCAACGGTTACTGCATAGCTGCATACGGCAGGCGGAACGATTGCCTCAATGCCCGCATATTCCATGCCGTTCAGTGCTTTAACAAGTGCGGAAATATAATCGGGAGAAGTGCCGCAGCAGCCGCCGAAAATCTTTACGCCCATTTCAGCGTATTTCTTCATGTATCTCGCAAACATATCGGCGTCAATGTCGTACGCTCCCGTTGCAGGGTCGGGCAAGCCTGCGTTTGGCTTTATAACAACAGGCAAATCCGTCCACGCAATAAGCTCCTCAACAACGCCGTAAAGGTCGTTAGGTCCCAGAGAACAGTTCACACCGATTGCGTCAGCGCCGATTCCCTCAATAACAAGCGCCATTGCAGGAACGGAACAGCCTGTAAATGTGCGTCCGCTTTTTTCAAATGTCATGTAGCACAAAACAGGCAGGTCGGTATTCTCCTTTGCCGCAAGAAGAGCCGCCTTTACCTCGTAAATATCGGTCATTGTTTCAATAACGACTAAGTCGGCGCCGTTGTTTTTGCCTGCGACAATTACCTCCTTGAATATATCGTAAGCCTCCTCAAAGGTGAGAGTACCCGTTGGCTCAAGAAGCTGCCCGATAGGTCCTACGTCGATGGCAATAAGCGCGTCCGTCCCCTCAGCCGCTTTTTTTGCGCAGTCAAAAGCAAGCTTTACCGACTGTTCAACGGTTCTGCCCGTTCCCTCAAGCTTAATGCGGTTGGAGCTGAATGTGTTCGCACTGACAATATTTGAGCCTGCATTGATGTAGGACTTCATAATGTCAATGACCCACTCAGGATGCTCCGAGTTCATTTCCTCCGAGCTTTTTCCTGCCTCCATGCCTCTTTTCTGGAGTTCTGTTCCCATTCCTCCGTCAAGAAAAACAAATTCGTTTTTGAGTAAAGTTTTAAAATCCACAGCGTTCTCCTTTTTGTCTGAACTGACAAGTACCTTTTAAGTTGCAGCTTTGACAGCCTGATTTTTTTTGTTCCGGCTTTTCCTTTGACAGCCCGATTACCGCCGTTACCGATTTTCGCGGCGTCAGAATATTGCTTGAATTTGCGCAAAGACCGATTTTCTTCGGCGCGTCGAGCACTTTAAGAAAATCTCCCTGAATGTCAATTGGAAAATCTCCGTAGCCCGGACTGTATCTCCATGTCATGTAATAGTCGGGAAACTTTTCGTGTATCGCTTTTTCCGCGTCATCGCAGACCTGTTCAATGGCAGTGCTTGCCAATGCGTCAAGAATTATCGCCTGAGCCATTTCCCTTACTTCCGCCATTCGTATGAGCCTGTCTGCATTGGCGCCCAGGGTTGCCGCCATGAAAACAACCTTTTCGCTTTTCTCAAGGTGCTTTGCAATGTCGTTTCCGCTCAGCCTAACAGGACATTTGTCCTTATCGAACGCAGCGAAAATGAACTTGGGCTTAACCGCTTCCAGCAGCTCCTCCTCGCATCTGTCAATCAACGCAGTCATTTTCTCATCGGGCAGATTGCTGCCATACCCCATGTACCGCAGCGCTTCCGTACGGTTCAGCTTTTGCATTACAGCAGGCTCCTTACGCTTGCGGCGATTTTTTCCGCAACGTAGGGGTTATTCATTGTATAAAGGTGAATACCCTCGACGCCGTTGGAAATCAAATCGACTATTTGGTCAACGGCATAGGCGATTCCTGCGTCAACCAGTGCTTCGGGCTTGCTCTCGTATTTCTGAATCATGCGCACGAACTTCTGCGGCAGACTTGCTCCGCACATTGTTACCATGCGCTCAATCTGGTTTTTGCTTGTAACAGGCATAATTCCTGCGGTGACAGGCACATTTATTCCCGCAATTCTTATCTTTTCCATGAAGTCGTAAAAGCAGCCGTTATCGAAGAAAAGCTGAGAAATAAGCTCGCTTACCCCTGTGTCAACCTTGTTTTTCAGGTGGCGGATATCGTCAATCAGATTGTCGGCGTCAACGTGACATTCAGGATAGCAGGCAGCAGAAACATCAAAATCACCGTTGGCTCTGATGAATTCAATAAGCTCATTTGCATAGCGGAAATCGTGCTTTGGCTCAATATCGGGCTTTATATCGCCCCTCAGCGCAAGAATATTTTCAATGTTATTTTTCTTCATTTCATCGAGCAGCACCAGCACATCATCACGGGAGCTGTTCACACAGGTAAGGTGCGCCATTGACTCGACACCGTACTTGTTCTTGATAGTTGAGGCAAGCTCAATGGTGGACTTATCTGCAAGGTTTCCGCCCGCTCCGTAGGTAACGCTGATGTAATCAGGCTTAAGGGCAGTCAGCTTGTCGAGCGTCGCATATATAGATTCAATGGGAGTTGTTTTCTTCGGTGGGAACACCTCAAAGGAAAAAACTGTTTTTCCCTGTCCGTAAAGTGATTTGACTTTCATACACGTTGTCCTTCCTAAACAAAAAAGCATTGCCCAACGACAATGCTTACTTTAACCAGCGTTTACGCATGCTGGGACATTTCTGCCTATTCTATTGCTATTTTATCACAATTCTATTCGGATTGCAAGAGTTTTTTGCCATTTTCCCATGTTGACTTTTTCCGATGGAGGCAGTATAATCGGTTTAACACGAAAGGAGTATGTCGTATGAACTATATTGTAACCACATCGGGGGACTTAAAGGCTCTTATGAGCATCAGGCTTGAAATGCTGAGAGAAGTAAATAACCTTCCCGATGACTATTCTTTTAATAAGGAGCTTATTGAAAACACCGAGCAATATTTTAAAGACGGAAACCAAACGACAATACTTGCCGTTGATGAAAAAGCAATAGGCTGCGCGACCCTCAGTTATCTTTGTGTAATGCCAACATATTCGCACCCCACGGGAAAACGTGCCCATTTGATGAATGTATATACAAATAAAGATTACCGCCGCATGGGTATTGCGGAAACAATGGTAAAAATGCTCATTAACGAAGCAAGAAAAAGGGGTGTAACCGAAATAAGTCTTGACGCTACCGAGGCAGGAAAACCTCTGTATAAAAAACTTGGATTTTCTGAATCGGACGAGTGTATGACAATTTGCCTTTGATGCGAATAGCAAAAGAGCCTGAGAAGTTTTCTCAGGCTCTCATTTTTATTAACCGAAAATTGAAAGCAGTACGCCTGCTGCAACGGCAGAACCGATAACACCTGCAACGTTCGGACCCATAGCGTGCATTAAGAGGAAGTTTGAAGGATTTTCTTCCTGACCAACCTTCTGTGATACACGGGCAGCCATTGGAACGGCGGATACGCCTGCTGAACCGATAAGCGGGTTGACCTTACCCTTGGAGAATAAATACATAAGCTTACCGAAGAGTACGCCTGCTGCTGTACCGATGCAGAATGCAACCAGACCGAGAACGATAATAAGCAGCGTCTTAACGCTGAGGAAGTTTTCAGCTGTTGCTGTTGCGC
The DNA here is from genome assembly GCA_934462775.1 of uncultured Ruminiclostridium sp. Lineage (GTDB taxonomy): Bacteria > Bacillota > Clostridia > Oscillospirales > Ruminococcaceae > Ruminiclostridium_E. Next base: position 13,835 of record CAKSIR010000032.1, on the reverse strand, counting down.
CGACTGTAACGCCAAGCATGATTGTGATAATGTTCATAAGCTCGTTGGAGGCTGTCTTTACAAGTCTTTCAACAACGCCGGATTCCTTGAACAGGTTACCGAGCATAAGCATACCAACCAGCGGAGTTGCGTCAGGAACAATAAATGCAACCAGAATTGTAACAACAATCGGGAAAATAATCTTTTCGCGCTTTGAAACTGTTCTCAGCTGACCCATCTTTACGGAACGTTCCTTCTTTGTTGTAAGGAGCTTCATGATTGGCGGCTGAATGAACGGAACAAGCGCCATGTATGAATACGCCGCAACCGCAATTGAACCCAGCAGTTCAGGCGCAAGCTTTGATGTAAGGAAGATAGCGGTAGGACCGTCCGCACCGCCTATGATACCGATGGACGCAGCCTGTGCAAGTGTGAAGTCGACCAGACCGCAGGCTGTAAGTGCGCAGGCGCCGAGGAATGTAATAAAGATACCTGCCTGAGCAGCAGCGCCTAAAAGTAAGCTCTTAGGGTTAGCAATCAGCGGACCGAAGTCAGTCATACAGCCGATGCCAAGGAAGATCAGCGGAGGGAATACCTGAAGCTTAACACCGAGGTAAAGAATGTCAAGCAGACCGCCGTCGTGAAGCACGTTGCCGTAATTTACACCGACATATTCACCTGCTGCGTTTACTGTGTTCCAAAGCTCGGCATGATACATATTAGCGCCGGGAATGTTTGTTAAAGCCATACCGAAAGCAATCGGAAGAAGCAGCATTGGTTCGTACTGCTTAACAATTGCAAGGTACATCAGGAAAAATGAGATGATCAGCATTATTCCCTGCTGCCATGATATATTCGCGAAGGCGGAGTTCTGAAGCAAGCCGCCCAGTGTGTTTAAAAATACTTCCATTTTGTTCTCCTTTACCTGTTAATGTTATCAGAACGGACGAGTGTTCTCGCTGATACCTGCAACACCCCAGCCTGAACGCAGAGCCTTTTCTCTCTTCTTCACGCTTGTTATTCTGTACTGCTTGCCGTCAGCGGCGCTGTAAGCAGCAATAGCAGCGGAAATAACCGCGATCAGCTCTTCATCGTCAGCCTCGTCTTCTTCCTCAACAACATCTGCAACAGCCGGAGCAACCTGAACAGCAGCAGGCTTGGCCTCTTCAGCGGCAGGTTTCTTTTTTTTCCCTGTGCCGCCCATGAGCTTGCCGAAAAGCCACAGAACGCCTACAAGAAGCATAAGAATAAGGAATACAACTACCAGACCTGTGATAACGACCGCAAATACATAGCCCCAGTCTTCCTGAGCGTACATATTACCCACGTCTTTGATCATCAGTTCCATCAAATTTTGTGCCATAAACTATATCTCCCTTTGTCTTTTTTCAAAATCAAATCTATTATACTACATTTCGATAAAAATTTCAACATATTTTTCTGCAAAAATATAATAAAAAATTTTGCAATTATCTGTTATATGTGCTATACTATGTCATAGGGAGGAGCAAAATCTCCTATCATTATAATAACGAGGATACGCATAATGAATATAACCCAACTTATTGACAGCTATAAAGAGCAGATGCTGAGCGACCTTGCGGAGCTTGTTGCTGTTCCGTCGGTGAGCGCCGAGCCTGACGGCGACGCTCCTTTCGGGAACGAATGCAGACGCGCTCTTGATAAATTTCTCTCAATTGCACAAAAACTTGGCTTTGACACTGTGAACTATGACAACTATGCAGGTTCGGCTCAGCTTGGCAGCGGTAAGCCCGAACTTGGCATTTTAGGACACCTTGACGTTGTTCCCGTTACTGCGGACGACTGGGCAACACCTCCGTTTACAATGACAATCAAGGACGGAAAAGCGTTCGGCAGAGGAACAATAGACGATAAAGGTCCTACCGTTGCCGCGCTTTATGCAATGAAAGCCGTGCAGGACGCCGGACTGCTGAACAAGCCTGTACGTCTTATCGTGGGCTGCAGCGAGGAAACAGGCTCCGAGCTTGACATTGAGCATTATATGAAGTGCGCGGAAATGCCGCCTATGGTATTTACCCCCGACGCTGAATTTCCGCTTATTAACGGCGAAAAAGGCATGATAAGAGGCGAGTTTACACAAGCCCTTGCAGACGATATTCTTGTTTCGCTGAATGCGGGAACAGTCGTAAACGCAGTGCCTTCAAAAGCGACAGCGGTTGTAAAAAATATTGACATGGCAAAACTGCCGCAGATTCCGCAGCTTACCGCTGAAAAAGAGGGAAGTACAGTAAAACTTACCTGTACGGGCAAGGCTGCACACGCTTCAACGCCCGCCGACGGCGAAAACGCGCTTACCATGTTGATTGGCGTGCTTGCCGAGCTTGGCGCTGAACCGATGAAACAGCTTGCGGACATTTTTAAGCACGGCGAGTGTACCTTTACAACCGCCAACGGCGGAGCGCTGACCTATGTGTTCAGCGTTGCGGAATACGACGGAAGCACATTCACGGGCAGGTTTGATATACGCTACCCATTCGGCTCAACAAAGGAACATATTTTTGGCAGAATAACCCCCGTTTTTGAAAAGCTCGGATATAAAATCAGCTTCCCCACTGCCAACAATCCCCACCATGTAGACGAAAACAGCCGCTTTGTACAAACTCTTCTCAAAGCCTATCATGAAGAAACAGGGCTTGAAGCCGCCTGCCAAACCTGCGGCGGAGGAACCTATGTTCATGAAATTGACGGCGGCGTTGCGTTCGGACCCGAATTTCCGGGCGAAAACAGCAATCTCCACAGTTCAGACGAGTTTATTTCTATTGACAATTTCTTTAAATGTGCTAAAATATATGCAAGGGCAATTGCGGAATTGTGCGGTTAATTCAATGCAAAAGCTAAAGTTTCCGTAAATTCTGACGATATAATAATTGAAATAGAATTTAATCGGTAAATCAGAAAGGATTGATTTTAATATGTCATTCAATATCAATGCAAATACAACGTTAATTTCAACAATGTCTGATCTTGCAACGCAGATGAAATCCCTTAATTCAAGCCATGCGCTTATCCGCGCTTATTACAGCAAGCTTGCGGGCGATGAAACGTCCTCTTCTTCGGCGGGCAAGGTAACGCCTAAATATAACTACGCATCCGAGTCGAACGCAAAGTTCAAGACGCTCACATCAGATCTTAAATCGGCTGCCGACAAGCTTGTAGACACCAATGAAAAGACAACGCTTTTCAAAAAGGACGAAAACGGCGATTACGATACAAAAGCAATCACGGCGGCGGTAACAAGCTTCGTTGACAAGTACAATGACGTTGCAAAGGCTGTTTCCGAATCCGGCAACCAGGCAGTGCAAAATCAAAGCAAGCTGCTCAACAATATGTCGAGCGTATTTGCCAACCGACTCAGCAAAGTTGGAATTACGGTAAACACTGACGGTACCATGACTGTTGACAAGGATAAGCTTGCAGACGCAGATGTTGATGCGCTCAAGAGTCTGTTCAACGGCTCGAACTCATACGCAAAATGGGTTTCCGACAAGACGAGCACAATCAACACAGCCGCTCAGACAAATGATTTCAACAAGACATACAGCAAAACAGGCATTGCCAGCCTGTTCAACTCCAATCAGACAGGTTCTATTTTTGACTACATGACCTGATTGCAAAAAAATGTGATTCCAACCGCAAGGGATGGGGGTTAATTATTGAAAAAGCCAAGCAGAAATGCTTGGCTTTTCCTATTTATGTTATAGTTTTAGGCTTGACTTTTTCGTTGGTAATAAGGCTTCGGTCGGCAAAACCTGAATTGTAGCACAAACCGTGCTGATCGTAGAACTCGTAATTTTTGCCGCTGCTTTTCTCGCGGCAATCGGTTATGACGTACGTTCCGTCCACATTGCGGACGGTGATGTCGTAAAACCAATAGTTTTCCTCGTTGTTAAGGTATTCGGCGGTATTATCTTCCGGGAATCCCAAGCCTCTCAATTCAGCAAAATGTCCGACGATTTTGTCGTCCTCAACGTCGCAGCCAATGTACCATGTTTCATCTGTGCCGAGAAATCCGCCTACATGAGTGCTGCAATAAAGCTCTCCGTCAATATCAAACAGACTTGTTCCCGAGCCGCTGATATAGTCGAGATAACCACCGTATATGCTGTCGGAAAACATTGCCTTGAAATCGGCATAGCAGGACATTTCGTTCGATATTACCTTAGAGCCGATTATCATGCCGTTCTCGTCCTTGTATGGTTCGCCAAGCTTGTAAATCAGCTTCTCAGAATCAAGATTGAGATAATTGGTCATCAATGTGCAGAGTCTGTCTGCCTTTTCAAGCAGTATCGCCTCGCAGTCAAGGCTTTTGTCAATAGGCAGGCAGTCGATGACAGCATCCGAGTATTTCGGATTGTTATCGGGATTTTCAGCCGCTGTCTGAGCGGAAGAGGTGTTTTCGGCAGTGATTTCCTCAACGGCTGCTGCCGTCGGGGAAGTTGTCGTATCTGATACATTTGAAGCGCCGCAGCCTGACAGCGCTGTGATAAGCAACGCTGACAAGATTATCGATGTTTTCCGTTTCATTGAATGTCCTTTCAATAATCAGCCGATAAGCCAGTCGTACATTTCCTGATACTTTTTAGCGGACTGCTGCCAAGAGAAATCAGCCTTCATTGCACGCTCTGCCATCTTGTTCCAGTTGTCGCGCTTTGCGCCGAAAACGTATCTTGCATAGCGTACAATGTTCAGCATTTCATGTGCGTTGTAGTTTGCGAAGCTGAAACCGGTGCCTTCGTTTGTAAATTCGTTGTACGGCTGTACAGTGTCCTTTAGACCGCCTGTTTCGCGAACGATAGGAAGCGTGCCGTAATGGAGCGACATAAGCTGGCTTAAGCCGCACGGTTCGAATAACGACGGCATAAGGAATGCGTCGCAGGAAGCGTAAATCTTGTGGGACATCTGCTCGTTATAGCAGATATTTGCGGAAACCTTGTCAGGGTATTTCCATGAGAAATGTCTGAACATATTCTCGTATCTCGGTTCGCCTGTACCAAGGACTACGAGCTGAATATCTTCCTGACAGAGTTCGTCCATTACATAAGCGATAAGGTCAAGACCTTTCTGGTCAGTAAGACGGCTTACAATACCGACCATCATCTTGCTGTCGTCCTGAGCGAGGTTCAGCTCCTTCTGGAGAGCGCGCTTGTTCTTGATTTTTTCGCTGCGGAAGTTCTTTACGCTGTAATGATGTTCAATAAGCGGGTCGTTTTCGGGATTGTAGCTGGAGTAGTCGATTCCGTTTACGATACCTCTAAGGTCGTTCTTTCTCGCGTTAAGCAGACCGTTGAGGTGCTCGCCGTAAAAGTCGGTTTTGATTTCCTCTGCATAGGTGTTGCTTACGGTTGTGATTGCGTCGGCGTAAACAAGACCGCCCTTGAGCATATTTGCGTCACCGTATGACATAAGCTTGTCGATTGTGAAATAGTAGTCGGAAAGTCCGCTTAAATACTTAATAAATCCCGGGTGCTCGTTGCCCTGGAATTTGAGGTTGTGAATTGTCATTACCGACTTCATGTCACGGAAAAATTCGCCGCCTCTGAAGCTGTCCTTGAGGTAGACCGGAACAAGACCTGTCTGCCAGTCGTGACAGTGTACAACGTCAGGCTTGAAGCCGATTACAGGCAGCGCGGAAAGAGCGGCCTTGTCAAAGAAAATAAATCTTTCAATGTCCCAGCGGTTGTTGTCGGTGTAAGCGCTTGAACCGCTGAAATAGAACTCGTTATCTATAAAGTAAAATGTTACTCCATCGTATACCGTTTCGAAAATGCCTACATATCTGTCCTCGTTATTATAGTGCAGATAAAAATTGGCTTTGTATGTAAGCATATCCTTCCACTTCTGCGCCATGCACATATACTTAGGAAGAATTACACGGACGTCAAAGTATTTCTTATCGAAATATTTCGGCAGAGAGCCTACAACATCGGCAAGTCCGCCTGTTTTGATGAATGGTACACATTCAGATGCAACAAATAAAATGTTTTTCATAGTTAGACCGTCTTTCAGCCCGGCTGAAAGCACATCCTTTCTGCTGTTTTGTGATAATATTTACCCATTTAAAGTATAGCACTGCCATCGCCTTATGTCAATGCGCAAATTAACAGATTTTTTAGGCAACTTTGTACAAATAAAACAGTGTTGCCTTTTTGAATAGTTAAAAATTAGTACATATTTACTGCTAAAAGCTTATGGTAACGGTAATGAAACGCTTGTGCCTTGGCTGATAGACCGTGGAGTCTGCCGAAAATTTTATATGATAACGTTATGTGGCATTTTTTATTGTTACGCATATAATGTAAAAAAACGAAAGGGCTGGTTTTATGTGCGGAATTGCAGGGTGGGTTGATTTTAACCGTGATTTGTACGATGAAGATTTTATAATGGACAAGATGAGCAAGGCGCTTGCTCCGAGAGGTCCTGACGCAAGCGGAGTGTGGAAAAGTCATGAGTGCTGTTTCGCACACCGCAGGCTGATTGTCATTGACCCCGAAAACGGCAGGCAGCCTATGAGCGCCGAAAAGCAGGGCAGAGAGTACATAATCTGCTATAACGGCGAGCTTTACAACACCGAGGAAATACGCGGCGAGCTGCTGAAGGCGGGGCATACGTTCAGCGGCCATTCCGATACGGAGGTGCTGCTGCACGCATACATTGAATGGGGAGAAGGCTGCACTGAAAAGCTGAACGGAATATACGCCTTTGCGGTGTGGGACAAAACGGAGAGAAGGCTGTTTTTGTGCAGGGACAGAATCGGTGTAAAGCCTCTGTTTTACTATATCTATGACGGCGGAATTATTTTTGCGTCTGAAATAAAGGCGCTCCTTTGTCATCCTTACGTCAAGCCTGTTGTTGACAGCCGCGGAATTGCAAGCGTTATGCTGCTTGGACCTGCGCTAAAGTGCGGCGACGGGATTTTCAAGGGCGTAAGCGAGCTAAAGCCCGCACACTGCGGAAAGTATGATACATCCGGTTTTTCGGTGAGCTGTTACTGGAAGCTTACGGCAAAGCCGCATACGGAGTGCGAGGCGGATACGGTCGACCATGTGCGGGAGCTGCTTATTGACAGCATTGAGCGGCAGCTTGTCAGCGATGTTCCGCTTTGCACATTTCTGTCGGGCGGACTTGATTCCAGCATTATAAGCGCGGTTGCTGCAAGAAAATACCGCCGTGACGGTAAGGTGTTGCACACCTTTTCGGTGGATTACAAAGGCAATAGGGAGAATTTCCATGCAAGTAAGTTTCAGCCTGACGAGGACGCTCCGTGGATTGTCAAAATGTCGGAATACATTCATTCCGAGCATGAGAATGTGGTAATCGACACGCCGCAGCTGACTGACGCGCTGACTGACGCAGTGCGGGCAAGGGATCTGCCGGGAATGGCTGACGTTGACAGCTCGCTGTATTTGTTCTGTAAGGCGGTTAGGGAGAAGTTTCCGGTGGCGGTCAGCGGGGAGTGCGCTGATGAAATATTCGCCGGCTATCCATGGTACCACAACGAGGAAGTTCTTTTTGCAGACGGATTTCCGTGGGCGCGTTCCACAGCGGAGCGTGCCGAGCTGCTGAGAAAGGACGTTCTTGGCGGAATTGATCCGTTTGGCTTTGTGAACAGCGCTTGCAGCGAAACCTGCGCAATGGCTGATTATCTTGACACGGATTCGCCTAAGGACAGGCGAATGAGAGAGATGTTCATGCTGAATTTCTACTGGTTCATGCAGGTGTTGCTTACTCGGAAAGACAGAATGTCAATGGCGCACGGGCTTGAGGTTCGAGTGCCGTTCTGCGATCACAGGATTGCCGAATACGCCTACAACATACCGTGGAGCTTGAAAAAGCTGTATGGCAGGGAAAAGGGACTTGTGCGCAAGGCAATGGGCGATATGCTGCCGGAGGGAGTTGCATGGCGGAAGAAATCGCCTTATCCGAAAACCCATAATCCCGATTATCTTAATCTGGTTATCGGCAGGTTTGAGAAAATTGTTGCCGACAGAAATTCACGGCTTGGCGAAATCCTTGACGCTGACGCTATGAAAATGCTGATAGAAACCCGCGGCGCAAGCTTTACTCAGAATTGGTACGGTCAGCTGATGCAAAGTCCGCAGCTTTTTGCATATCTTATTCAGCTTGAGGAATGGCTGGAGCTATACAATATTATAATAGAGAAGTAGTGCGAAACCGCTGTCCGGTTAAATCGGCAGCGGTTTTTAGCTGCATTTTGTCCGCCGCAGCTTTACTTTTTTAAAAAGAAAAAGCGTTTTTTTCAAAAAGACTTGTTTTAAGGCTTAAAATGTGATAAAATGAAAAAGTATTGATTATTTCACAAAACGGAGGTAAACAGCTGATGGCTGCCAAGAATTACAACTCTTATGAAAGTCCTTTCTGCACACGCTATGCAAGTGAAGAAATGCAGTATATTTTTTCCGCCCAGAAAAAGTTTTCGACCTTCAGACGCCTGTGGGTGGCTCTGGCAAGAGCAGAAATGAAGCTCGGACTTGATATTACTCAGGAACAGGTTGACGAGCTGGAAGCAAACGTTGACAACATCGACTTCGCTGTTGCGGAAGCAAGAGAAAAGGAAGTTCGCCACGACGTTATGTCCCATGTTTACGCTTACGGCGTTGTATGCCCAAAGGCAAAGGGGATTATCCACTTAGGCGCTACATCCTGCTATGTTGGCGACAACACAGACGTTATCGTTATGCGCGACGCAATGAAGCTTGTTCACAGAAAGCTTGTAAATGTTATCAACAACCTTGCGAAATTTGCGGACAAGTACAAGGCTATGCCTTGCCTTGCGTATACGCATCTTCAGCCCGCACAGCTTACAACGGTAGGCAAGCGCGCAACGCTCTGGACAAACGAGCTGCTCATGGACCTTGAGGACCTTGAATACAGAATGAATAACCTGAAGCTTCTCGGTCAGAAAGGCACGACAGGCACACAGGCAAGCTTTGTTGAGCTGTTTGACGGAGATACAAAGAAAATTGATATGCTTGAAAAGATGATTGCCGAGGAAATGGGCTTCGAAAAGTGCGTTCCAGTAAGCGGTCAGACATATTCAAGAAAGGTAGATTCGCAGGTGCTTTCGGTACTCGGCGGAATTGCCCAGTCCTGCTCAAAGTTCAGCAACGACCTTCGTCTGCTTGCTAACTTCAAGGAAATGGAAGAGCCTTTTGAAAAGCACCAGATCGGTTCCTCTGCAATGCCATACAAGAGAAACCCGATGCGTGCAGAGAGAATTACCTCCCTTTCACGCTATGTAATGGTCGATACCCTTAACCCTGCATTCACAGCAGGCACGCAGTGGTTTGAAAGAACCCTTGACGACAGTGCAAACAAGAGAATTGCGGTTGCCGAGGCTTTCCTTGCAATTGACGCTATCCTCAACATCATGCTCAACGTTACGGACGGACTGGTTGTTTACGACAAGGTTGTACGTCAGCGCGTAATGAAGGAGCTGCCGTTTATGGCTACCGAAAACATTATGATGCACGCTGTAAAGAACGGCGGCGACAGACAGGAGCTTCACGAGCTTCTCCGTCAGCACAGCATTGCTGCCGCTGCGGTCGTTAAGCAGGAGGGCGGCGAAAACGACCTTGTTGACAGAATCGCCGGCGATCCTAAGTTCGGCATTACAAAGGAAGAAATAATGGCTATCCTCAAGCCTGAGAACTTTACCGGCCGCTCCGCCGAGCAGGTTGACAACTTTATAAAGGACTGCGTAAAGCCTGTTCTTGAGAAAAATGCGGACGTTCTTGGCGAAAAGGCAGAGCTTTCTGTTTAATAATACTGAAAATGCTTGACTATTAAGATGTTTTGAATTATAATATTCAAGTATGGTTTTTCGGATTTCCGAAAAAAGGCAACATAAAAAGAACGGAGTGAAAATCTAATTGAAAAAGGTAAAAAAACCTGTATTCTTTATTGTTGTGGCACTTATCGCAGTATTTACCGTACTCAGCCTTGTTGGTGTACACACACAATACGGAGATATTCCGACAACCTGGATAAGAGGCTTGTCCGATATTCGCTGGGGTATTGACATCCGCGGCGGTGTTGATGTAACATTTACACCTCCTGAGGGATACGACGCAACAGACGAAGAAATGGACGCGGCTAAGTCCATTATTGAAACAAGAATGGTTTCAAACAATATTACCGACTATGAGGTATATGTTGACTACACGGCTGACAGAATTATAGTTCGTTTCCCATGGCAGTCGGGCGATGAAAGCTTTGACCCTGAGGAAGCGGTAAAGGAGCTTGGCGAAACAGCTATGCTTTCCTTCCGCGAGGGCTATCACGGCGATTTAACTGACGGTCAGACCTATGAAGATCTGCCGCTGGTGCTGACCGGTTCAGACGTTAAGAGCGCAACTGCGGTTTACCTTAACGACAGCAACGACTACGCCGTTTCTCTTGAGCTTAACGAGTCGGGCAAGGAAGCATTCTCCGAGGCGACAGGCAGACTTGTTACAACAAACGGCAGAATTTCTATCTGGATGGACGACAACGAAATCAGCTATCCTAACGTAAGCGCTCACATCACAGACGGCAGCGCAATTATTTCGGGCAGCTTTGACGCCGACAGCTCAAAGGAGCTTGCAGACAAGATTAACGGCGGTGCGTTACCGTTCAAGCTGGAAACTGACAGCTTCTCCACGATTTCGCCTACACTTGGTACAGGCGCCCGTGACGCAATGGGCATAGCAGGTCTGATTGCGTTCGCATTCATCGTAATCTTCATGGTGGTTGTGTACAGACTTCCCGGTGCGATTGCAAGCATTGCGCTGGTAGGTCAGGTTGCAGGCACGTTTGCGGCAATCACAGGCTTCTTTGCGTTCAATGACAGCTTTACGCTTACAATTCCGGGTATTGCAGGTATTATCCTTGCAGTCGGCATGGGCGTTGACGCAAACATTATCACAGCTGAGCGCATCAAAGACGAGCTTAATTCCGGCAAGACGCTTAACGGTGCGATTGAAGCCGGCTATAAGAGAGCTTTTGCCTGCGTATTCGACAGTAATATTACAATGGTAATCATTGCCGTTGTTCTTATGGGCGCGTTCGGCACGCCTGACAGCTGGTGCTCGATTCTCCTCACGCCTATTTTCTGGATGTTCGGTCCGTCAACAGCAGGTACTATTTACTCATTCGGCTACACGCTTATCGTAGGTGTAATCCTGAACTTCCTGTTCGGTATTTTCTGCGCAAGACTTATGACATACTCACTTGCAAAGTTCAAGCCATTCAGAAAGCTTTCATTATACGGAGGTGTAGAAAATGGCAAATAAGACTATTGACGTAATCAAAAACAGAAAGATATTTTTCGCTATCCCGATTATCATTGCGGTAATCACAATTATTACGGCGCTGATTTTAGGCGTTCCGGTAGCTATTGAATTCAAGGGCGGTACTCTGCTCACATACAGCCATACAGGCGAAATCGACACAAATCAGGTAAAGTCCGTTGTTGAACAGCATGGCGTCGGTACGGTTGTTGTAACAACAGGATCTTCGTTCAATTCTGACCTTGAAACTGTTTCAGTTTCGTTCACGTCAAATTCCGGCGTAACAGCGGACATTCAGTACGAAATTTCAAAGGCGCTGTCTGAGGCTTTTCCTGACAACAATCTTGAAATAGTAAACAGCCAGGACGTAGACCCGTCGTCGGGTACATCGTTCTTCCTTAAGTGTCTGGTTGCGGTTCTTTTCTCGTTCGTTCTGCTGGTAATCTATATTGCTTTCAGATTCAAGAAGATCGGCGGCTGGTCCGCAGGCGTGTTTGCGCTTGTCGCACTTTGCAACGACGTTTTCATGGCCTTTGCAACATTCGTGTTCATGCGCTTCTCAATCGACTCAAACTTTATGGCGGTTGTTCTTACAATCCTCGGTTACTCAATCAATAACACAATCGTTATTTACGACCGTATCCGTGAAAACCGCAATCTTTACGGCAAGAAAATGGGTCTTGTTGAGCTTGTAAACACAAGTATCTCACAGACGTTAAGACGCTCAATCAACACAACTGTCACAACCGGTTCAGCGGTTCTGATTATCTGCATAGTTGCGTATGTCTGCGGCGTATCTTCCATTATCAGCTTTGCGGTTCCTATGATCGTGGGTCTTGTTGCAGGTACTTACTCATCAATCCTGCTTGCAGGTCCGTTATGGGTACTCTGGCAGCAGCATAAGGAAAAGAAAGGCGTTAAGTCTAAGAAGAACGCATAATAAAAATAATGTCCACCGTAAATTCGGTGGACATTGCTGTATAGAAAAGGAGTTTTCGTGAAGGCAGGAGTGTCAACAGCCTCGCTGTATCCGCTGCACACGGAGGACGCGCTGAGAGAAATTGCGCAGCGCGGAACAAAAACGGCAGAGGTATTCTTTAATTCAAACACCGAAAAAAGCGGTTCGGTGTTTAAGGACATAATGTCAACGGTAAGCGGCTACGGAATGGATATAGTATCGGTTCATCCATTTTCATCACCGATGGAAACGGTATTCCTGTTTTCTGATTACGACAGGCGCGTTGATGAAATAATGGATAATTATCGCCGCTATTTTGAAGTGATGAACAAGTTAGGCGCCAAAATATTCGTGCTTCACGGCGCATTGCAGAGCGCTAAGCTGGAAAGGGAGCTGTATGCCGAAAGGCTGCTGATGATTACGCAGGCGGGGTACGAATTCGGTGTTACGGTTGCGCAGGAGAACGTTTGCTACTGCAAAAGCCGCAGCCTTGAGTTCCTCGAATACCTTTCTGAACAGCTTGGAAATGACGCACATTTTGTGCTGGACATCAAGCAGGCGGTGCGCAGCGGGGTATCCCCTTTTGATATTATTGACGCACTCGGGAATAAGATTGTACATTATCATATAAGCGACCATAAGAAAGACGCTGACTGTCTGCCTGTGGGAGATGGCTGCTTTGATTTCGGAAGATTTGTTGGTCAGCTTGATAAGCTTGGATACGGCGGCGCTCTTATTGTGGAACTGTACAGGGAGAACTATAAGGATTATGACGAGTTAATCAAAAGTGCAAAAACCATGGAAAATCTATTAAATTTTCAAAAAGGGCTTGCAAATATGGCATAATAATGTTATTATATAGGTATAATTATACTGATTAACACAAAATGTAGTACCCCGAAAGAGAGGCAAATATATGAAATGTCCTGAATGCGGATACGATGACAGCAAGGTTATCGATTCAAGACCTACCGATAATAAAATCAGACGCAGACGCGAATGTCTGCAATGCAAGTGCAGATTTACTACATACGAAATAGTTGAAAATATACCACTGATGGTTATAAAAAAGGATAATTCCATTGAGCCGTTTGACAGGCAGAAGCTTATTGACAGACTTCTCAGAGCAACGGTAAAGCGCCCTGTATCTCTTGAAACCATAGAGGGAATGGTAGAGGATATTGCACAGGAGCTCAAGAACCAGCTTCAGCGCGAGGTTACGTCGGACAAGATAGGAGAAATGGTGCTGCACAGACTGAAAAAAATAGACCATGTGGCATACATAAGGTTCGCGTCGGTATATGAGGACTTCAACGATATTGACAGTTTCCTTAAGCTTATAAGCGAGCTTTCTGAGGAAGAAAAGAAAGCATGACAATTTGCACAACAGCAGAGCGAAATCTGCTGTTGTGTTTATTTATTTTTATTTCAGAAAAGTGTTGACAATTGTCAAAATCCATGATATAATAGCAAAGCACTCGAAAGAGAGCAGGAAAAATCACAAAAACGGAAACAAATCCGGTGGAGAAATTTTAATCCGGCGATTAAAACCACTTGACAATCTTCCG
>CAKSIR010000031.1 GCA_934462775.1 uncultured Ruminiclostridium sp. | reverse complement strand
GAAAGGCAACTCCTGCACCACCGGTTGGTCCGGCTCTTGGTCAGCACGGTGTAAACATTATGGCATTCACAAAGGAATTCAACGAGCGTACAAAGGGTGACGCAGGTCTTATCATTCCTGTTGTTATCACAGTTTACGCTGATAGAAGTTTCTCCTTTATTACAAAGACACCACCTGCAGCAGTTCTTATTAAGAAGGCTTGCGGTATTGAAACAGCGTCAGGCGCACCAAACAAGACAAAGGTTGCAAAGATCACAAAGGCTCAGGTTCAGACAATCGCTGAACAGAAGATGAAGGACTTAAATGCAGCAAGCGTTGAGTCAGCAATGTCTATGATCGCAGGTACAGCCCGTTCAATGGGTGTTGAAGTAGTTGACTAATTAACAACATTTGTGTCGTGGGAGGTCTTAAGACCGTTAAACCACAAGGAGGATAATAAATGAAGCACGGAAAGAAATATGTTGACAGCGTTAAGCTGATTGATAACGCAAAATTCTACGAAACAGGCGAAGCTTGCGACTTAGTTTGCAAGACAGCTAAGGCTAAGTTCGACGAAACAGTTGAAATCCATGTAAGACTCGGTGTAGACTCACGTCACGCTGACCAGCAGGTTAGAGGCGCTGTTGTTCTTCCAAACGGTACAGGTAAGACTGTAAGAGCTTTAGTATTCGCTAAGGGCGACAAGATTCAGGCTGCTCAGGACGCAGGCGCTGATTACGTTGCTGACGACGATACAGTAAAGAAGATTATGGACGGCTGGATGGACTTCGACGTTGTAATCGCTACACCTGATATGATGGGCGTTGTTGGCCGTTTAGGTAAGGTTCTCGGTCCTCGCGGCTTAATGCCAAACCCAAAGGCAGGTACAGTTACTCCTGACGTTGCTAAGGCAGTTCAGGACGCTAAGGCAGGTAAGATTGAATACCGTCTTGACAAGCAGAACATCATTCACTGCCCAATCGGTAAGGCTTCTTTCGGTCAGGAAAAGCTTGAACAGAACCTCGAAGCTCTTATGTCAGCTATCGTTAAGGCTAAGCCGGCTGCTGCAAAGGGTCAGTATATCAAGTCCTGCACAGTAACATCTACAATGGGCCCGGGCGTTAAGGTAAACACAGCTAAGTACGGTTCTTAATTTCACTTTTTGTGATTTTACTATTGACATATCATATTTTATGTGATATAATAAATAAGCTGTTCTAAAGACAGCAGGTCGCGTTGTCGCTAACGGTTAATCCGCCTGCCGAGGAATGGGAAGTAATATGAATTTACGCCCTTTCCTGTCTTTGCAGGGAAGGGCTTCTTTATAGTCCCTGATTAGTACAGCTGAATACTAATAAGGAGGAAAACACAAAATGCCAAGTGAAAAGGTATTACAGTCAAAGGCAGCTCTTGTTGAAGAATTAGCTGAAAAGCTGAAGAATTCAGCAGCCGGTGTTATCGTTGACTACCGTGGTATTAACGTTGCTGACGATACAAAGCTCCGTAAGGAACTTCGTGAAGCAGGCGTTGAGTACTGTGTAGTTAAGAACACACTTTTAAAGAGAGCAGCTGAAAAGGCTGGCATCGAAGGTTTTGATGGTCATCTTGAAGGCACAACTGCTATCGCAATCTCCAAGGACGACATTATCGTTGCTCCAAAGATTCTGCACAAGCAGGCTGAGGCTTTAGAGTCTTTCAACATCAAAATCGGTTATGTAGACGGCAAGGTAATTTCTGCTGAAGAAGTTAAGCAGTATGCAATGCTTCCTTCCAAGGAAACTCTGGTTGCAAAGTTACTTTTCGTTTTACAGTCACCTATGCAGAAGCTTGCTATTGCAGCTAGCGAAATTGCAAAGAAGAACGGCGGAGAAGAAACAGCAGAAGCTGCTGAATAATTCGACGCATAATCACAAAATTATATTTTACGGAGGATATTAAAATGGCTTCAGAAGCAGTATTAAAGTTAGTAGAAGACGTTAAGGCTTTAACAGTATTAGAGCTTAACGATTTAGTAAAGGCATTAGAAGAAGAATTCGGCGTATCAGCAGCAGCTATGGCAGTTGCAGCACCGGCAGCAGGCGGCGCAGCTGCAGCAGCTGAAGAAAAGACAGAATTCGACGTAGTTCTTGCAAGCTTCGGCGACAGCAAGATGAACGTTATCAAGGCTGTTAAGGACATCTGCGGTCTTGGTCTTAAGGAAGCTAAGGAACTCGTTGAAGCAGCTCCTAAGGCTATCAAGGAAGGCGCTTCCAAGGCAGAAGCTGAAGAAATCAAGGCTAAGCTTGAAGAAGCTGGCGCTAAGGTTGAACTCAAGTAAGTTCATTCTTCACGGACATAATTGCGGCAGGTTGAAAAATCTGCCGCTTTTTTGTTGGTTTTTTCTCCAAATGTAACCTTAGTGTAACCTGAGTGAGTATAATGTAGGTAAAGTAAAAAAAGGAGGAAATGCGAGATGCTTTTCAGAATATCGACAGCTAACGTCGTCGTGAGCGATTCAGTGCTACTACTATCAGTCATTCGAATTACAACTGAAGAGCTTACAGTATAATCTTGTATTTGCTTTAACTTTTACTAAGACATTCTTGTGCTGAGGCTCTTCTGATAGACAAAATGAGCCTTGAATGCTGCGCAATGCGTAATCACGGCTCGGAAATATTGAGCCGATGCAGTTTTATATGAATATGCAGGAAAGATTGTTGACATCAACTTGCAGAAATTAACCGACATGGCTCGCCTGTGTCGGTTTTTATATTGGCTTAACTATCTTGACTTTAGCGTGTGAATAGTGTATAATAATAAAGCGTGAAAGAGTGAGGTGTCATAGTGGCAAAAGATAGAATGACTGTTGCAAAGGCAATGGTTAAGTGTTTGGAAAACGAAAATATTACTACGGTATTCGGCTATCCGGGAGCGGCTATCTGCCCGTTTTACGACGAGCTGCTGCCGTCGGGAATTGAGCATATACTTGTACGCCACGAGGTAAACGGAGGCCATTCCGCAAGCGGCTATGCAAGAATTACAGGCAAGCCTGCCGTATGTATCGCTACATCGGGTCCCGGTGCAACAAACCTGATTACAGCCATTGCAACTGCCTACATGGACAGTATTCCTATGGTCATAATCACCGGTCAGGTAAACTCCGACCAGATTGGCTACGACGTTTTTCAGGAGGCAGATATTACAGGTTCCGCTGAACCCTTTGTAAAGCATTCCTACCTTGTAAAAAACGCCGAGGATATTGCATACATTTTTAAAAGCGCGTTCTATATTGCGGGGACGGGCAGACCGGGTCCTGTACTGATAGACGTCCCTATGGACATACAGAAATGTGAAATCGAATTTGAATATCCCGAAACAATTGATATAAGAACCTATAAGCCCAGCATTACAGGCAACAAGCTTCAGGTAAAGCGCGTCTGCGAGGCAATAATGTCGGCAGAAAAGCCGCTTATCTGCGCAGGCGGCGGACTTTTCGCTTCACACGCTGAAAAGGAAATGCAGAAGCTTGCGGAAATCTGCGACATTCCTGTTATCACAACAATGATGGGAATCAGCTCCATTCCGTACAATAACCGACTCCATTTCGGTATGCTCGGTATGTTCGGAAAAAAGGTTGCCAACAGAGCGGTTTGCGAATGCGACCTGCTAATCCTGCTTGGCGCAAGAGTGGGCGACAGAGCGGTAACAGCTTTGAAAAGCCGCGACAATCTTAAGGTTGTACATATTGATATAGACCCTGCCGAAATCGGAAAAAGCATTCCCGCAGCAGTACCTGTTGTAGGCGATGCCGCTACCATTATCGGACAGATTCTTGAGGGCGTTTCTCCCAAGAAGCACGACCAATGGGTTAGCTATCTGACTGATATTAAGAATCAGACAGAGGGTGATAAACCGCTCGCAGCAACAGACGGCACGGTTAATCCAAAGGCTTTCATGAAGGCGCTGAACAAACATCTTCCGGAGCATTCTGTTGTTGTAGCCGATGTTGGTCAGAATCAGATTTGGACCTGCAACAACATAGAGCTTGGCGAGCAGGGCAGATTCCTTACGGCAGGCGGAATGGGAACAATGGGTTATTCACTCCCTGCCGCAATAGGCGCAAAGAAAGCCGATGAAAGCGCTGAGGTAGTTGCGATATGCGGCGACGGCAGCTTTCAGATGCAGCTTATGGAGCTTGCAACCGCTGTTCAGCATAACATAAATGTTAAAATTATAGTCATGGTCAACAACCGTCTTGGCATGGTAAGAGAGGTTCAGACAAATCAGTATGAAAACCACCTTATCGCGGTATTCCTTGACGGAAGTCCGGATTTCATCAAGCTTGCAGCCGCTTACGGAATAAGCGGTGAAAATGTGACCGATATTTCACAGGCTGACGGCGCGGTGGAGCGTATGATAAAGTCTGACAAGCCCTATATGCTTCAGGTTTTTGTTGACGAGAACGAAAAGACGATTCTGTAATTTCGGGAAAGGACTATATGAAACACACAATTTCCATACTGGTTGAAAACCATGCGGGTGTGCTTGCACGAGTTGCCGGTCTTTTCGCCCGCAGAGGATACAATATCCACAGCTTAGCAGTGGGTGTAACGGATAACGAAAATGTTTCAAGAATTACGATTGTTGCCGAGGGCACGGAGTACACTCTTGAACAGATTGAAAAACAGCTTAACAAGCTGATAGATGTAATCAAGGTCAAGACGGTAAGCGGCGACGAGCTGCTTTCACGAGAGCTGGTGCTTATTAAGGTAAGCTGTACGGCGGCTCAGAGAGCGGATTTGATTTCTATTGCCGACATAACAAGGGCGAAAATTTCCGATATTTCAGTAAACACAATGACCCTTGAGCTTTCCGCCAGCGAGGACAAGCTTGTAACATTTGAGGAGCTGCTCAGACCTTACGGAATAAAGGAAGTTGTCCGAACAGGTACAATAGCGATGCAAAAGGGAAGTACCTCGTTAAAGCTTTAATCACAGTAAACTACGTCGAAAGGCGCTAAAAAATAAAGGAGAACAAAACAATGGCAAAAATGTATCATCAGGAAGACTGCAATCTTTCACTCTTAGACGGCAAGACCGTTGCAATTATCGGCTATGGCAGCCAGGGACACGCACACGCTCTTAACTTAAAGGACAGCGGTGTAAACGTAGTTATCGGTCTTTATAACGGAAGCAAGAGCTGGGCAAAGGCTGAAGCAGCAGGCTTCAAGGTAATGACAGCTGCTGACGCTGCTAAGGCAGCAGACATCATCATGATTCTTATCAACGATGAAAGACAGGCTGATATGTACAAGGAGAGCATCGCTCCAAACCTTACAGCAGGCAAGACGCTTGCGTTCGCACACGGCTTCAACATTCACTTTGGTCAGATTGTTCCGCCTGCTGACGTTGACGTTATCATGGTTGCTCCAAAGGGTCCGGGACACACAGTACGTTCAGAATACACAATCGGCAGAGGCGTTCCTTGCTTAGTTGCCGTTCATCAGGACGCAACAGGCAGAGCGCTTGACACAGGTCTTGCTTATGCAGCAGGTATCGGCGGCTCAAGAGCGGGCGTTCTTATGACAACATTCCAGTGCGAAACAGAAACAGACCTCTTCGGCGAACAGTGCGTTCTCTGCGGCGGCGTTACAGCTTTAATGAAGGCTGGCTTCGAAACACTGGTTGAAGCAGGTTACGACCCGCAGAACGCTTACTTCGAGTGCATTCACGAAATGAAGCTCATCGTTGACCTTATCTACAAGGGCGGTTTCCAGATGATGAGATACTCCATTTCCGATACGGCTGAATTCGGCGATTACGAAGTTGGTAAGCGCTTGATCACAGAAGACACAAAGAAGGAAATGAAGAAGGTTCTCCACGAAATCCAGGACGGTACATTCGCTCGCAACTGGATCATGGAAAACAAGATGGGACGTTCACACTTCAATGCTTGCAGACGTATGGAAGGCGAACACCAGCTTGAAAAGGTTGGCGCTGAAATTCGCAAGATGTACGCTTGGAACGATGACGCAGGCAAGTCCATCGATGAAATTGCTGACGCTAAGTTCGGCAAGTAATTTTATATTACATAATGAAGCAGCATGACTGACGGTCATGCTGCTTTTTTGTTGACATAAATACTGTTATGTGTTAAAATAAGTAAAAAAGTTTAGGGGGATATTATGAAAAAAGCGGTTTTAGTTACACTGCCAATTTTAACTTTGGTTATGGAAATTCTTCCTTACGGAGGAGTGCTTACCTTCGGTCCATCTGCCGATGAAAGGGTATCGGAAACATTTTCCTATTTTGATTTTATACTTGTTGGATACGGCAACTTTTTCCCGTTCATTACAGCAATTCTGACTTGCGTTATACTGCTGATGTCTGTAATTGCGGTGGTAAAAAGCGCAAAAGCTGTAAATAACGCACTTTTCATTATTTCGCTGATTGCATCTGTTACCTCGTTTATGCCTGTTCTATTTTTGCAGTATTCTGTTATCAGCGTGATAATTACCTTGCTGCTTATTGCGGAATGTATTGCGGCAAAGCTGATTTTGAACAGCAAAACAACCTAAGAGATTGCTGAACTGCCCCAAATTGTGCTTACAGTACAATTTGGGGCAGTTCAATCGGTGTTAATATTTTATTAACAATATACGGCTTTATTCCTCAGAATCCCAGTTGTGCCATACGTTCTGAACATCATCGTTATCATCGAATGCTTCCAGCATGAGTTCCATTTTCTTAATCTGATCCTCATCTGTAAGCTGCGTATATGTTGTGGGGACCTGCTCAGCTTCTGCTGAAACTACCTTGTAGCCCATTTTGGTAAGGTTAGCTGCAACATCGCCTACTGCATTAGGCTCTGTTGTGATTTCAACGCAGCCGTCCTCAAAGCTGAAATCGTCGCCGCCTGCTTCAAGAATATCCTCCATTGCCTTATCTTCGTCAATATCGCCGTCCTCGTTGTCAAGAACGATAATGCCCTTAAGGTTGAACATGAACGATACGCAGCCGGTTGTTCCCATGTTTCCGCCGAACTTATCAAAATAGTGACGGATTTCGCCGGCTGTTCTGTTTCTGTTGTCTGTCAGGCAGTCAACAATAACAGCAACGCCGTTCGGGCCGTAGCCCTCGTAAACGCAGTTCTCGTAATCGGATTTTTCATCGCCGCCGGCTGCCTTTTTGATAAGACGGTCTATGTTGTCGTTGGGAATATTGTTTGACTTCGCCTTCTGGATAAGTGTGGCAAGCTTAGAGTTGTTGTTTGGGTCGCCGCCGTGTTCCTTAACAGCAACGATAATTTCTCTGCTTATCTTGGTGAAAACCTTGGCTCTTGCGCCGTCCTTTTCGCCTTTCTTTCTCTTGATTGTACTCCACTTGGAATGTCCTGACATAAGTTTAACTCCTTTATTTAGTATGGTTTTCAGTAGGATTGAACCCTGCTGTAATTATCATAATATAGGCAGTAGCCGCCCATAAAGTGCTGTATATCGTCAATTCTCAGACGGAAATAATCTTCTCGAACCGCAAAGCTGCTGAGATACCTCTGAGGCAGCTTAAAATACATTGCGTATTCAGGGAATACGAAGAAGTTCATTCCGTATTCAACGCGGTGTTTTATGGATTTGATAAGCGCGTCTGCGTCAAATTCCTCAAGATATGAGCATTCGTAGCCGTTTACCATAATGCGGTCGTACAGTTCAAATGCAGCCATCAGCGTTTCAAGCTGCGTTGGTGTTGACCGCTGATTTCTGAGTGCAGCGTATGTATAGCCGTCAACATTTTTCAGCCCGAAGCTCAGGTATTTTTCCTTGGGAACATACTTGGTCAGCTCATTAAATCCGTATGAAATCCAGTGACTGTGCTGTGTTTCATATTTGTTGGCAATAAAGTAATCCGCTGATTTTTCACAGGCGCTGAGATACTTTTCAGAACCTGTCGTACCGTAAGCCTTAGCAAGCGCAAACATTGCCTCGCCGTCAAAGAAAATAACCCGGTACGCTTCCTTAAGCGTAAAATCCGTGTTATAAACATGGTTGAAACCGCCGTCAGTTCTCTGCATATAGATAATTCCGTTTGCAAGAGCTTTCAGCTCAGACATATACTTGTCCGTATTGAAGGCGTCCATGTATTCACTGAGCGCAAGGACGGCAATTCCGTTTCCGCCCAGTTTAAACTCATTAGACGGCATGTCAAGCAAAAACGCAGTGTTCTTGTCCTTAAAAATACACTGGCTCAGCATATACTCAATTGAGCTGTCAATTGTATTTATCGTGTTTTTATCCTTTGTTATCTTATACTGCAAAATCAAATTCCATACAGCGCCCGCATGACGGATATTGTTGTAGGAGCTGAGAACGCGCGCCGTAACGGGCTTAAATCCGTAATAAAAGCTGCCGTCGTCCTTGAGAATATCTCCGTAATAGTCGGAGCTCTCTGTGCAAAGCTGTTTAAGCGCCTTTCTGTTCATATTTGTGGCGCGTCTGTAATTATCGTTCAGCTCGTAGCAAACGCTGTTGTCATCGCAGAAATAAGCCTTTGTATCAAACACATAGAGCGTGCTCGGAATTTTATCAAGCTTTATCTTGTTGTTTGCGCTGAAATAATTGTTTATATTGTTGATTTTCAGCTTTCCGTTATCGTAATTGATGAAGTCGTTGCTGTTAAGCTCCGCTTCAAGCAGCGCTCTGCCGAAATAGTCGTTGAATGCAATTCCTTTTCGGAAGCTGCACGGATACGTATTTATCAGCGTATCCTTCAGCGATGAATATGTAACTGCCTCTATGCCGGTAACCACATCGCACTTGACCCAGTAAGCAGTCATATTTAGATTATAAGCCTTTTGCGCCGCTTTGTCAAAGGCTTTTTTCAATGTGTTGTCCCTTGCGTAAACAACCTTTGCCTGTTTTTTTCCGTCAGAAACAGAAATGAAAACGACCGGCTTTGAAATATTCTGTATCGCATTGCTGATTTCGCTGTCGTTTACGATTTGTTCATAAATCAGGGCAAGCTTTTCTTCAAGAGTTTTGCTGCCGTCCGCAAAAGAAACTATTGTAAAGGATGAAATTGCAATGCAAACCGTCAGTAAAACCGAAATAATTCGTTTTGTCATAAATTCCTCTCGTCAGTTATTTGGCTGAAAGCCTTCTCCCATAACCTCGCCTGCATTTGTTATTATTATAAATGCATTGGGGTCAATTTTCTTAACCGCCCGCTTAATTTTCGGGTATTCGTTTTTTCGGACTGCGCAGCATATAATGTGCTTTTCGTTGCCCGAATAAGCGCCTGTACCGTCAAGATAGGTAACGCCTCTGTTGATTCCAAGCATAATTTCGTCGGCAATTTCGGTATAATGGTCGGAGAAAATGAGCATCATCTTCGCCTCAAAGCTTCCGTACAGAATCATGTCAATAACCTTTGAGCAGACAAAAATTGCAATAATGGAATAAAGACCCGACTCGATGCTTTTAAAAGCAAGCATTGACACAAGGACAATAACGGCGTCTGTCGCCATCATTATTCTGCCAAGGCTGAAGTAGGGAAGCTTACGGTTGATAAGCTTGTTCACAATATCGGTACCTCCCGACGTACCGTCACGGAGGTACACAAGCCCCAGTCCTGCGCCGAGCAGCAGTCCGCCGAAAATGGCTGCCAGTATATGCTCTCCCTCGTAAACAGGGAAGCCCGCCAGCAGATAGTCGGTTGTAAGCGTGATTGTTGCAACCGAAACGATAGTTTTTATCATCAGCTTTTTGCCGAGAAAAATAAATCCGATTATTATAAGAGGAACGTTTATCGCGCCGTAAATTATACCTACATTTATTCCCGTGTACGCATTTATAACCGTTGCGATACCCGAAACGCCGCCCGGAGCGATTGAGTTGGGCGTTGTAAAGCAGTGCAGTCCCATTGAATAAATAACGGACGCCGCAATTACAACAACAATGTCAATTATCCACTTACGGATTGTTTTTGCTTTTGTACTCTGCTTTTTATCATGCTTCTTCACCTTTGCCATTGTAAATCACCTCAAAAAGTTCTTCCATACGCTCATTTGCACCGATAAGGTACAAATAGCCGAACAGAGCTTCAAGTGCAGTGGCGCGGCGGTATTCTCTCGGATTTGAGCTTCTCGGAACAGTTGCAACGTGGGAGTTGCGGCCTCTGCGGATTATATCAGCCTCCGCTTCTGTCAGCATGGGTTCAATCAGGTCGATTGCAGCCGACTGGTAAGAAGCTCGTACCTTTTCAACCGCCGCTTTATGCAGCTTGCTTGACGGACAGCTTCCGCCAAGTACTATTTTTTGTCGCACAAGCACTTCATATACGCTGTCGCCGAAAAAAGCCAGCGTAAGCGGGCTGTAAGCCCGTGCCTGCTCCTCACTGATAATGTCCATAAAACCTCTTAACGTACATACTGGAATTCGAAATCGAAGATAGAAACTGTGTCCTCCTCCTCGATTCCCGCTTCTTCAAGGGCGTCAATAATGCCGCTTGAACGAAGAACACGCTGGAAATACTGAAGGCTTTCGTAGTCGTCCATGTTGACTGTGCTGATAATCGGTGCAAGCCAGTCGGCTGTTACCTCGTAGAAGTGGGCGTCAACCTTTTCGACCTTAAAGCTGTGCTTTTCAGTGTTCATTTTGTCGATTTCTTCAAGAGTCAGCGGCTGAACCTCAAACCGCTTTGCAGGCGGCAGCTCGTCAAGCTTTGAAGCAACCGCCTCCATAAGCTCCTGAGTACCCATTGTTGTCGCAGCAGAAATTACAAAGAACGGCAGCCCCTTTGCTTCAATGAACCTTCTGAAGTCCTCAATCTGCTCTTCGGTTGCCATATCCGCTTTGTTGGCAGCAACAATCTGCGGACTTTCCGCAAGGTCCTCGCTGAAGTTGCGAAGCTCCCTGTTTATTTTCTCAAAATCGTCCTTAGGGTCGCGTCCCTCAATTCCGGAAACGTCAACAACGTGAACGATAAGTCTGCATCTTTCCACATGGCGGAGGAACGCGTGTCCCAGTCCGACGCCCTCGCTTGCGCCCTCGATAAGTCCGGGAATGTCAGCCATTACAAAGGACTTTTCGTTTACCTTTACAACGCCTAAAACAGGTGTCAGTGTTGTAAAGTGGTAGTTGGCAATTTCAGGCTTTGCAGCGCTTACAACGCTTATAAGACTTGATTTACCTACATTTGGAAATCCCACCAGCCCAACGTCCGCAAGAAGCTTCAGCTCAAGCGTTACATCGAACTTTTCGCCCGGGTATCCCGGTTTTGCAAAGCGCGGAATCTGCCTTGTAGGCGTTGCGAAGTTCATGTTGCCCTTGCCGCCTATGCCGCCTCTTGCAACAATAACAGGCTTGTCGTCGGAAATATCGGCAAGGATTCTGCCTGTAATGCTGTCCTTGACAACTGTTCCTCTCGGAACAAGGATAACGGTATCGGGAGCTGATTTGCCCGTGCATCGCTTTGCACCGCCGTTTTCGCCGTTCTGCGCAACGTATTTCTTTTTGTAGCGGAAATCGATCAGCGTTGACATATTGCTGTCAGCCTGAAAGATAATATCGCCGCCCTTGCCGCCGTTGCCGCCGTCAGGACCGCCTGCCGCTACGTACTTTTCTCTGTGAAAGGAAACAGCGCCATTGCCGCCGTCGCCCGCCTTGATTGAAATTTTAACTATATCTACAAACATTTTATGCTCCTTTCGAGGAGTAGATAAGGGCATGGCGACAATTTCGCCAAAACCCATAAATACACATTTAGGGCGGAATTTCTCCCGCCCTTAAAAGTATTCGTGTAATTATTCAGCGATTACGCTAACCTGCTTGCGATCCTTGCCAAGTCTTTCGAACTTAACAATACCGTCAGCAACTGCGAACAGTGTATCGTCTGAACCCTTCTTTACATTTACACCTGGGTGAATGTGTGTGCCGCGCTGCTTAACTAAGATGTTGCCTGCTGTTACAAACTGACCGTCAGCACGCTTTGCGCCAAGTCTTTTGGATTCACTGTCACGACCGTTCTTTGTAGAACCCATACCTTTTTTATGAGCGAAGAACTGTAAATTTAAAATTAACATTTTTAATTCCTTTCCGTATTTCTGAGCTTTACGGTAATGCCGCCGTTTTGCTTGCCTATAATTTCAAGGTGAGCCTTTAAAGATTGCAAAACCTTTACAGCGTCAGTGTTTTCTTCTGGCTTATTTAATTTGAGTGCAATGGAGTTTTTTTCCGCAACAACCTTTGCGTCAGCCTCCAAAAAATCGGTAATTGTGTTTGCGGCAAGCATTACGGCAGATGTAACTGCGGCACAGACAATGTCGAAACCGTATTCGGCTGTGCCTGCATGACCCGAAACCATAAAACCGATAAGGATTTCACCCTTGCGGGCAAATTCAGCTTTAATCATAAGAATTAAGCGTTGATAGCTTCAATCTTAACCTGTGAGTATGGCTGTCTGTGACCCTTAGCTCTCTTAACACTCTTCTTTGGCTTGTATGTGAAGACTGTGATCTTCTTACCCTTGCCGTTCTTTAATAAAGTTGCCTTTACGGAAGCGCCTTCTACGTATGGAGCGCCAACCTTAACGCCGTCATCATTACCAACCATGATAACCTTGTCAAAGCTTACTTCGCCTTCTTCTACGCCAAGCTTTTCAACGAAAACGATATCGCCTTCCTTAACCTGGTACTGCTTTCCACCTGTTTCGATTACTGCGTACATTTTTTATACCTCTTTTTTTAAACTCGCTGTGCTTATTCCGAACAAAATCAGAAAAGGCGGCGTCATTTTGGACACACTTAAAAAAGCCCTACACATGCGGCTTTATTATTTTAACACAGCCAAATGGCTTTGTCAAGGGGTTTTCGCCTTATTCCTTAAAAAATTTGAAATAAAGTATGTATTGGAACGCCGAAAGTCCGAGGAGAAGAACCAGAATCAGAATCTGAGCCGCGCCCCACATGGACTTAACCGAGAACATGACTGCCAAATACAATGCAAGCGCCGTCAAAACTCCGCCGTTCAGCAGAAATCTCTTGCTGCTTTTCATTTGTTTTGGATACGCTTTGCCATAACCGTATTCTTCATCAGCATAGCAATCGTCATTGGTCCTACTCCGCCGGGAACAGGCGTAATCCAGCCTGCCTTGGCTGCGCATTCGTCAAACCTTACGTCGCCGCACAGCTTGCCCTCGGCGTTTCTGTTCATGCCTACGTCAATGACAACTGCGCCTTCCTTTACCATGTCGGCTGTTACAAAGTCGGCACGGCCTACCGCGCTGACAAGTACGTCTGCCTTGCTGCAAATTTCTGCAAGGTTCTGCGTTTTTGAGTGGCAGATGGTTACAGTTGCGTTTTCGTGGAGAAGCAACATTGCCATGGGCTTTCCAACAATGTTTGAACGGCCTATAACAACGCAGTTCTTTCCGCATACGTCAACGCCCGTGCTGTGGATAAGCTCCATAACGCCGGCGGGAGTGCAGGGAAGGAATGCGTAGTTGCCGATCATGATTTTGCCAACGTTTACCGCATGGAATGCGTCAACGTCCTTGAGAGGAGAAATACGCTCGATAATTTTCTCCTCGTTTATCTGCTTTGGCAGCGGAAGCTGAACAAGTATGCCGTTTATTTTGTCGTCCTTGTTGAGCGTGTCAACCAGCTCCAGCAGCTGTTCTTCTGTTGTTTCTTCAGGGAGCGCATATTCATACGACTTGATTCCGCATACCTCGCAGGCTTTCTTTTTGTTGTTTACATATACGCGGCTTGCCTGATTGTTGCCCACGATCACAACCGCCAGACCTATATCCAGCCCGTCGCGGATTATTTCCTCGCGAACGCTTTCCTTAACAGCAGCCGAAACTGCCTTTCCGTCAATTATCTTCGCCATTTTCGTTATCCTTTCTCTCCTCGCTGTCGCCCAAAATGCTCGGTGCGACAGGCGCCTGTGCCTCTTTCATTGCCTTTCTGCCCGCTTCAAGCTCCTTTGCGAGCATCGCCTTTTTCTTTACATTGGCAAATGCGTTAATGCTCTTTTCGGTATCCTTGTACATTTTATAATCCGTATTTTTCAGCTTCAGCTTGAAGAAAATAATAAGGAACAGTGCGAACGCCGACGACGCAATTGCAACTACCTGCGAAATTCTCAGCGAACCGGCGTAAAGACTGTCCGTTCTAAGTCCCTCAATCCAGCCTCTGCCTGCGCCGTACCATAATACATAGAACAGGAAAACCTCGCCGTCAAAGGAACGGATACGATTGCCGATAAAGTGGATAAGCAGGAATCCAACCAGACACCATAAGCTTTCATATAAAAAGCACGGGTGAACAAGCGCGCCGGATTCAATGCCGAGCGTCTTGCAGGCATTGATGTAGTTCGGTGAGTTGATGATAATCGAACCGGTCATGCCCCATGGGAGGTCGGAAGCGGTGGGAGCGCCGAAAGCTTCCTGATTTACGAAGTTGCCCCAGCGTCCTATACCCTGACCGATAAGAAATCCCACGCCCGCCAGGTCCAGCAGCGGCAGGAACGGCGTTTTCTTGATTTTGCAGACGATAAAGCCTGTTATTACCGCGGCAATAATACCGCCGTAAATCGCAAGTCCGCCGTCGCGGACTCCCGTTAATGCAGTCCAAAACGTATATTTGTTCACGTTTACAGGGTCGAGATTGTAAAAAATGCAGTAGTATGCTCTTGCGCCTATGAAACCGAAAATGGTTGCAATAAAGGCTGTATCGAACACATCGTCTGCAAGCAGTCCAACTTTTTTCGCGTGCTTCAGAGCGTATGCAAAGCCAAGCACTACGCCTACCGCAATGATAATTCCGTACCAGTAAACGTCAATTCCGAAAGGGCTGAACGCAATGCGGTTAATTCTTATATCTCCCGAGAAAAGATTCGGAAATTCAATAACTTCTGTCAAACTTTTTAACATAAATACCTCTCGCCTTATTCAACAGGCTCTACAATTGAAATAGCAGAATTTTCAATATCAAATTCTTCAAGCTTTTTTACAATATCCTCAAAGGCTGTATTGGCAGCCGCTTCCACCGTTTCATAAACGGAAACTCCGTCCATTTCGGCAGAAAGCAGATTTGTCGCCATTGATTCAACATTGTTGAACATGGTCAGCAGCTCGCCGTAAGTTTTCTTCTTGATATTTTCAAATTCTTCTTTGGAAAGACCGTCTTTTCTCAGGCGGTAAAGCTCGCTCTTGACAGCTTCAAGCACCTTGTCGGGTTCTCTTGATTCGCCGTCTGCCATTGCTGTAAAGAATCCTCTGCCGTTAAAAACGCCAACGTTAAAGGTATCGTTTATCAGTCCCTGCTCGTAATATTCGTTGTAGAAACGGCTTGTCTTGCCAAGGCAAAGCTCAAGCATAATGTTGTACTGAATATAGTCGCGGACGTTCTCCTTGCCATTGCGCGGCTGCATTTTGAAGAAAATGTTAAACAGCGGCAGCGAGCAGGAAAGCTTCTGAACCGTTCTCTTTTCTCTGACCTCGTAAGGCTCTTCGGGAACGATTTTTTCAAGACCGTGGTCCTCGCTGGGTTTAAGCAGTCTGTCGCAGATTTCAAGGGTTTTGTCCACATCAAAATTGCCCGCAATGCTGAGAACCATGTTGTTCAGATTGTAGAATGTGTTGTAGCAGCGGTAAAGGAGGTCCTTGTCGATTTTCGCAATGCTCTCAACCGTGCCAGCAATGTCGATTCTTACCGGATTGTTGTGGTAGATTGCCTGCAAGCCGTTGAACATTACTCTCCAGCCCGGATCGTCAAGGTACATCTTAATTTCCTGACCGATAATTCCTTGCTCCTTCTGTACGGTTTCATCGGTGAAGTACGGCTCCTGAACGAAGTTCAGCAGAATTTCAAGGTTTTCCTCAAACTTCTGCGAGCAGGAAAACAGGTACGCCGTCTTGTCAAAGCTTGTGAATGCGTTAGCGTTTGCGCCTGTTTTTGCGTAAAGCTCGAAGGCGTCGCACTCGTCGTTTTCAAAGAGCTTGTGCTCAAGGTAATGAGCAATTCCCTCGGGAACCGTTACAAAGTCCTTGTCCTGATTTGTTTTGAATGTTGTGTCAACCGAACCGTAATTTGTTCCGAAAAGCGCATACGCGCCGGAATAACCCTCCATCGGATAAAGGCAGATCGTGCAGCCGCTCGGATGCTTTATTCTGATGTATTTTTCTTTTACGCGGTCGTTTATGATTATTTCCTTATTCATTGGCTTCACCCTCCACGTTTGATGTAAGAATATAGACGGTGTCGAGCTTCATGGAGTTTGCAGCTTCAATTATCTGCTCTCTTGTTACTGCCATATCCTCCTCCATAACTTCCTCGGGAGATTTAATATCGTTCATATAAATCGCGGACAAATACCAGCCTGCGATTGCGCCAAGGCTGTCCCCGATGGTTTTGAGAGTATTCTGGGAATTGAGCTTTGCATAAAGCACGTCGTCGTCGGAAAAATTGCCCTTTTTCATATCCTCAAACTGCGCAATAATTTCAGCCTTTGCCTTTTCAATGTTGGAGTTTTCAATACCGCAGTCAATAAGCATTGCGCCCTTTTTCTCGTTGTATCTTGACCAGCAGTAATAGCAGAGCGAAAGCTTTTCGCGCACGTTCATAAACAGCTTGGAGGTTGTTGTTCCGCCGTAAACTCTTGACATGATGCGAAGTGCAGACGGATTTTCAAGGTCGGACTTCATTATCATTACCATCTTGCTCTGCGTAACGGAAAGCTTGTCAATCTGTGTTTCCGCGCTGTTCTTCGGTTTAGAAACAGTCGAACCGCATGGCGCTGTTTCAGCGCGTTCGATCTTTGAAAACGCCTTTGAAAGCTTGTCCTTCGCTCCCGTGAAATCGTTGCAGCCTACGCAGATAATTTCAACGCGGCAGTTTTTCAGCATATTGAGATACGCTTCGTAAGCGCTCTTGGCGGTGATCTTTTCCGCAAGCTCGACTGTTCCGTCCTGACTTAATGCGGCAGGCTCGCCTTTGAATGCAATCTCTGCGCCTTTCTGAACCGCGTATGAACGCTTGTCGTTAAGGTCGGCCTGTATATCGTCAATCAGCATCTGCTTTTCGAGAGTGGTTGTCTTTTCGGAGAAAATGCCGTTTTCAAGCACCGGATTAAACAGGCAGTCCAGCAGAATATCCAGCGCCTCGTCTGTGATTTTTTCATTGTCAAGGGCATAGGCGTCGTCGATTGAGGTAACGGAAAGCCCCATGTACTGAGTGTCGCCAAGCTTGCCTACCGTATCGGAAAGTCTTGCGGCATAAAGCGACGACAGCTTATTGTTAAGGATTGTCAGTGTTGGATATGTTTTGCTGCACTTTGACAAAATGCTTGGTACAATCGCATTGAGAGCAACCGTCTTTTCATCAAGCTGCGCCATGAAATTTACGGTGATTTTGTTCATCTTGAAGCGCTTGTCACAGATGGCTGTAAAATATACGCCTTTTGCAATTTCGGTGCGGTTTATATTATTGCTCATTTATTTTTTCCTTTCAATCATTTTTTCATACAAAATTTAGTATATCACAATTTCTTGAATAATGCCATACTTTTCATTAAAAATTCACAATTTGGGCAAAAAAATAAGACTCCGAAAACGAAGTCTTAAACTGAAATAAATGTATAATGTGTAGAACAAAAGAAAGGAGACAACTAAAAAACTAAACTAAATTTAAATGGAGGTCATTTAACTTGTCTATATAATACCACTCTTTGTTGTAATTGTCAATAACAAAAATGCCCAAACAAAAAGTTTTGTATAAACTAACAAAACGGCCCTTGAAAAATTGAACAAAATAACAAAGGCAAGCTAACTAAAAGCTTGCCATATTGTATGTATCAGACTTCAAGGTCGGTTACAATCTCGTTTATTTTCGACAAAACTTCAGGCTGTAACCGCTCTTTTGTGTCACTGTACTTTATTAAATTCAACAATTCATTCTCGCCCTTTATAACAATGCTTGTATCCTTAAGCGTCAGGTCAAGCTTTACGAAAGGATTAGAATAATACACCGCGCAATAAATCCACAGATTTACGCCCTCGCTTTTAAGAATGTTTTTGAGAATTTCGCGCTGGCGGTTTACCTGCCGCACGGGGTTTTCGATTTCCGAGCAGGTTTCGCGTCCGTCCTTGTAGCGCTTGTACTGCCGCCAAAACTGGTCGGTGTCATTTCCGGAAATAAAGCCAGAATGATTTTTCGCTTCAATTACAAGCACGCCTTTTTCGCTTACGACCAGCATATCAATTTCCGAACGGTTCTTCTTATACCTTACCGGAAGATTGAGGTAAACGTTGCAGCTGCCTCCAAGCCTTTTAGCTATTTTATACAGGGAGCGCTCGCCCTTTATTCCCGAAAGCAGTATGCTGTATTGTCGTGCAAGGAAAAAGTACGCAGAGCCGCACAGAACCATTGCCGCAACTATTATATATGCAAAAACATAATTGTGGAAATTATCCATGGAAGAAAGAAAATATAGCAGCAGAATAACAGGCAGCACTGCAAATACTACCTGCATCACCAGAAGAACCGACAGTCTTTTTCTGTTCGGATTTTTGTTCTTGTGAATCTTTGCCATAGCTCTTCCTTTGCCGAAAATTATACGTTGAATCTGAACAGAACGATGTCGCCGTCACGCATAACGTAATCCTTGCCCTCAAGGCGAACAAGACCCTTTTCCTTTGCCGCAGCCATTGTGCCGCAAGCCATAAGGTCGTCAAAGCTTACAACCTCGGCTCTGATAAAGCCTTTTTCGAAGTCGGTATGAATTTTTCCGGCAGCCTGCGGAGCCTTTGTACCCTTTGTGATTGTCCACGCTCTTACTTCAGGCTGACCTGCCGTAAGGTAGGAAATAAGACCAAGCAGCGAATAGCCCTGCTTGATGATACGGTTAAGACCGGATTCCTCCAGACCCAAATCGGATAGGAACAGTTCCTTTTCTTCCTTATCCATGTCGGAAATTTCGGCCTCAATCTGCGCGCAGATAGGAAGAACCTCGCTGTGTTCCTCCGACGCGATTTTGCATACAGCCTTGTACTGCTCGTTATTGTCGATATTGCCCTTGAAGTCGGCCTCGCTGAGGTTTGCTGCATAAATAACAGGCTTGTTTGAAAGCAGCGGGGTAGACTTGATAAGCTCGGCTTCGTCCTCGGTGTAAGGGAACGAACGCGCGGACTTGCCCTCCTCAAGGTGAGCAATCAGCTTTTCAAGGAAGTCGATTTCCTTCTGATAGGATTTGTCGCCCTTCAGCGCTTTTTTTGCTCTGTCGATACGTCTGTTCAGCACTTCAAGATCTGAGAAAATAAGCTCAAGGTTGATGGTTTCAATATCTCTTGCCGCGCCGATTTTTCCGTCAACGTGAATAATGTTGGGATCCTCAAAACAGCGTACGACATGAACAATTGCGTCAACCTCGCGGATATTTGCAAGGAATTTGTTGCCAAGACCCTCGCCCTTTGAAGCGCCCTTTACAAGACCTGCAATATCAACAAACTCAAGTGTTGCAGGAGTGAATTTATCGGGATGATACATTTCTGCCAGCTTGTCCAGACGTTCGTCGGGAACCGAAACGATGCCGACATTAGGCTCAATAGTGCAGAACGGATAGTTTGCCGATTCGGCGCCTGCATTTGTAAGCGCGTTGAAAAGTGTACTCTTGCCTACGTTAGGCAGACCTACCATGCCAAGTTTCATATAATAACCTCTTTTTCTGTTTTAAAAATATCAACTTACAGTATAGCATTGTTTTTGGTTTTTTTCAATACCAAATGTGACAATATGAAAAATTTATAACATTGGGATATTGTAGGATTACAATAGAAAAGTGACAATTCACAAAAAGATAGCGGAAAAGTCAAATCTGTATTTTCTTCATAAATCTCTCAGCTTCTTCTAAATACACCTGTTTTACCCACAAAAAATTGCACCTCCAAAAGTGTCTGACTTTTGGGGTGCATATCAAAAGTAGGTGAACCCGCAGTATTATGCCCTTGAAAAGCCGATGCATACCATGCGTTTCACGCGAATCC